>NZ_JCALDM010000010.1:0-207552 GCF_059812845.1 Mycobacterium sp. NGS34 | reverse complement strand
CGCACATTTCGCGCAACAACTCGACGTTCGACGAGCCCTAACGACCCCGGCGGCTCCTCAGCCGGAAACTCAATCGGCGCCGCGTCGAGCCGGTGTCAACGGGCTCCGGCTGCGGAGACTCCGAATCAGCTTCTGGCTCTTCAGTTTTGGACTCGGCAGCACCGGGCTCGGGCTTGAGTTCGTCGGTCTCGGGCTCCGCGGCTTCGGCCTCCGCGACCTCGGGCTCGTCGGCTTCGGGCTCCTCGACCTCGGGTTCGAGCTCTTCGGCCTCGGGCTCCGCGACTTCGGCGTCCGCAGCCTCCGTCGCAACGGCCTCAGCCTCCGCGGCCTCTGGCTCACCGGATCCAGTTTCGACGGCCTCCGCCACGGCGGCCTCCGCGTCCGCGGCGTCGGGTTCCGCGGACTCGGACTCTTCGGCTTCGGACTCTTCAGTTGCAGCTTCGGGCTCTTCGGCCTCGGCTTCGGGCTCTTCAGACTCTGCGACTTCAGCCTCAACCGTTTCTGGCTCCGCTGATTCCGGCTCTTCGGCCTCGGCTTCTTGTGCTTCGGGCTCCTCGGCTTCGGGCTCCTCGGCTTCGGGCTCCGCGGTTTCGGGCTCCGCGACCGCGGCCTCAGCAGTCTCGGGCTCTTCGGCTTCGGGCTCTTCGGCTTCGGGCTCTTCGGCTTCGGGCTCTTCTGCCTCTACAGCCTCGTCTTCCGAGACCGCGGTTTCTTCGGCTTCGGGCTCTTCTGCTTCGGGCTCCTCGACCGCGGCCTCGACGGTTTCGGGCGCTTCGGCTTCAGGCTCTTCGGCCGCCGACTCTTCGACCTCCGGCTTAGGCGCTGCCGCTGTGACGGTGTCGGCGGCATCGACGGCTTCGGCGTCAGCGGCCTCCACCGGACTCGAGCGCCTCCCCGGTATCAGCCTCTTCGTCGCCCTCCCCGCCCCAATTAACGCGGCAACGCCGGCGGCTCCCAAGACCCGAACGCCGGTTATCGGCTCGAGTTCTGGCTCGGCTTCCGGCTTGGGTTCCGGCTTCGCTTCCGGCTTGGGTTTCGGCGCTTCCTCGGCGTCGTAGTCATTGCCGCGCAGGCTCGCCGGGTCCTCGCGGCCCTTCGGCGCCAGGATGATATACACCACGGCCCCGATGAACACGAACGTCGAAGTGAAGACGTTGATCCGGATCCCGGCGATCTGGGTTGCCGTGTCGTTGCGCAGCAGCTCGACGCCGAAGCGCCCCACGCAGTAGGCGGCGACATAGAGCGCGAACAGTCGCCCGTGGCCGAAGTTGAACCGCCGGTCGATGTAGATCAACGCGACGAAAACCAGGAGGTTCCAGATCAATTCGTAGAGGAACGTCGGCTGCACGACGAGCGCGACCTGACCCGTCGAGACCCCGTCGAGCGAATGTGGGTCGACGTATCCGGAGGGGTCGCGCCGGTAGAAGATCTCCAGCCCCCATGGCAGCGTGGTGTCCCGGCCGTAGAGCTCCTGGTTGAAATAGTTTCCCAGCCGACCGATCGCCTGCGCCAAGATGATTCCCGGCGCAATCGCGTCGCCGAAGGCCGGCAACGGAATTCCGCGGCGTCGGCAGCCGATCCACGCACCGACGCCGCCCAGGGCCACCGCACCCCAGATGCCCAGGCCGCCGTCCCAAATCCGCAGCGCCGCCATCGAGCCGGCGCCGGCCGGGCCCCAATACGTGCGCCAGTCGGTGGCCAGGTGATACAGCCTGCCGCCAATCAAGCCGAACGGCACTGCCCACAACGCGATGTCGTAGATCACGCCGCGCTGCCCGCCGCGCGCCTCCCAACGCCGGTCGCCGATCATCAGCGCCGCCACGATGCCGGCGATGATGAACAGCGCGTAAGCGCGAATGGGCAACGGCCCCAAGTGCCATACGCCCTGCGGCGGGCTGGGGATATAGGCGAGCAGGTGCGTCACGACGCGGCCGCCCTCAGCCGCACACCTTCGGCCAGTTCCGCGGTCAGCGCGCGCAGCGCGGGCAATCCCCCGTCGCCCAGCGCCGACACCAGCGCGGACCCGACGATGACGCCGTCGGCGTAGCTGCCGATCTCTGCGGCCTGCTCCCGCGAGCGCACCCCAAGTCCGACGCCAACGGGTATGTCGGACACCGCCTTCACCCTGCCCACCAATTCGGGCGCGGCCTGCGACACCGCGTCGCGCGCGCCGGTCACCCCCATCGTCGAGGCGGCGTAGACAAACCCGCGCGACGCCTCGACGGTGGTGACCAACCGCTGCGGGGTCGAGGACGGCGCCACCAGGAAGATGCGATCCAACCGATGTTCCTCGGAGGCGGCCAGCCACTGCCCGGCTTCGTCGGGGATGAGGTCGGGCGTGATCAGGCCGTGCCCACCCGCCGCCGCGAGATCGCGCGAGAACGCGTCAACGCCGTAGTGCAGCACCGGGTTCCAGTATGTCATCACCACCGCGCGCCCACCGGCCGCGCTGATCGCCTCGACGGCGGCCAGCGTGTCGCGGACCCGCACTCCCCCGTGCAGGGCGGCCTCGGTGGCCCGGGCGATGGTCGGGCCGTCCATGCCCGGATCCGAATACGGCACGCCGACTTCGATGATGTCGCAACCGCATTCGACGAGGGCGATCATCGCCTCCACCGATGTGGGCACGTCAGGATAACCGGTCGGCAGGTACCCGATCAGCGCCGCGCGATTGTCCGTGCGGCACGCATCGAACGTCGGCCCCAGCCGGCTCGCTTGGCTCTGTTCGACGGTCACTTGTCCCCGGACCCCAACAGGCCGAACCACTTCGCGGCGGTCTCGACGTCCTTGTCGCCGCGCCCCGACAGGTTCACGACGATGACGGCGCCCTTGCCCAACTCGGCGCCGAGCTTGACGGCGCCGGCCACCGCGTGCGCGGATTCGATCGCCGGGATGATGCCCTCCGTGCGGCACAGCAGCCCGAACGCGTCCATCGCCTCGGCGTCGGTGATGGGCCGGTATTCGGCGCGTCCGGTCTCCCGCAGCCACGCGTGCTCGGGGCCCACCCCCGGGTAGTCCAGACCGGCCGAGATGGAATGCGATTCGATGGTCTGCCCGTCCTCGTCCTGCAGCAGGTACGAGAACGATCCCTGGAACGCGCCCGGCGAACCGCCGGTGAACGTGGCCGCGTGCCGGCCGGTCTCGACTCCGTCACCGGCCGCCTCGAACCCGATCAGCCGCACGCCGGGATCGTCGATGAAGGCGTGGAAGATCCCGATGGCGTTGGATCCGCCGCCGATGCACGCAGTGACCGCGTCGGGCAACCGGCCGGCCTGCGCCTGGATCTGGACGCGGGTCTCCAGGCCGATGACGCGCTGGAAGTCGCGCACCATGGTCGGGAACGGGTGCGGGCCCGCCGCGGTGCCGAAGCAGTAGTAGGTGTTGTCGGCGTTGGTCACCCAGTCCCGGAACGCCTCGTTGATGGCGTCCTTGAGCGTTTGCGAACCGCTGTCGACGGACACCACCTCGGTGCCCAGCAGCCGCATCCGGGCCACGTTGAGCGCCTGGCGCGCGGTGTCGACGGCGCCCATGTAGACCACGCAGTCCAGCCCGAGCAACGCGCACGCGGTGGCCGTGGCCACGCCATGCTGACCAGCGCCCGTCTCGGCGATCACCCGGGTCTTGCCCATCCGCTTGGCCAGCAGGGCCTGGCCCAGCACATTGTTGATCTTGTGAGAACCGGTGTGGTTCAAGTCTTCTCGCTTGAGGAAGATCCGCGCCGAGCCGGCGTGCTCGGACAGGCGGGTGGCCTCGTACAGCGGCGACGGCCGGCCCGCGTAGTTGGCCTGCAGGTCGTCGAGGGTGTCGAGGAAGTCCGGGTTGACCCGTTCCTTTTCGTAGGCGGCGGTCACTTCCTCGATCACCGCCATCAGCGCCTCGGCGACGTAGCGACCGCCGTACACGCCGAAGTGACCACCCTGATCGGGGTCGTGTCGGGTGGGCTCGGCGATGGCCGCACTCGCGAGCGGAAGCTCCGGGCGGGACAGGTCTACCATCACCAATTCTCGACGCGGGGACGGCTCATCGGCGTCCTAGCGAGACGGTTTCGGGCAGGACGGGTGGGTGCCCGCGGTGACCAGATCGGCAACCGCCGCGCGGGGGTCACCGCTCTTGACCAGACCCTCACCGACCAGCACCGCGTCGGCGCCTGCGCCGGCGTACGCCAGCAGGTCCCCCGTGCCGCGGACGCCGGATTCGGCGATCCTGATCACCTTGCTGGGCAGTCCGGGAGCGATGCGGGCGAAGCAATCCCGGTCCACGTTCAGCGTCGTGAGATCGCGCGCGTTGACGCCGATCACGTTGGCCCCCGCCTTCAGCGCCCGGTCGGCCTCTTCCTCGGTGTGCACCTCGACCAGCGCCGTCATGCCGAGCGATTCGGTGCGGTCGAGCATCGACACCAGCGCCGACTGCTCCAGCGCGGCGACGATGAGCAGCAGCATGTCGGCGCCGTGCGCACGCGCCTCGTGTATCTGATACGGCTGCACCACAAAGTCTTTGCGCAACACCGGGATTGAGACCGCGGCGCGCACCGCGTCCAGGTCGTCGAGCGAGCCGTTGAAACGTCGCTCCTCGGTCAGGACGCTGATGATGCGGGCGCCACCGTCTTCGTAGGCCCGGGCCAGCTTCGCCGGATCGGCAATGGGCGCTAGTGAACCCGCCGACGGGCTGGCGCGCTTGACCTCGGCGATGACGCCGATCCCGGGCTCGCGCAGCGCGGCCATGACGTCCAACGGCGGGGGCGCCGCCGCGGCGGCCGCTTTGATCTCGCTCAGGCTGACAACGGCTTCGCGCGCGGCAACGTCGGCTCGGACTCCCTCGAGGATGGAGTCAAGCACGGATGCCGGACTCATGCCTGTCGTTCCCTTCCCACTGCCATCCCACTGTCGCTCGGGTATTCAGCCGATTTCGATGACGTCAATGAAGGGTAGCGACCGTCGCCTCGCGGCTCGTCACCGACCCTCGCTGTCTGACCCGCGGGCCCGATCGGTCGGGTCGTGTCCCTCGTCAAGCGCATCCCAAATCATCCGCTCCGACATCTCCGGCTGCTGCTGCCCCTCCAGCATCTCCCCGCGATCGCTCTCGCGTAGCGCATTGGATCGGCGGGTCGCGGGCGCAGCGTATTTCGTCGCGCTCTCCCGCGGCAGGCCCCCCGACCGCATCAACAAGACGGCCGCGATCAGCGTGCACACCGCGGCGGCCACGGCGAACCCGGCGCCGAAGTACCTTCGTTCGCTTCCGACCAGGAACATCAGCGGGACATGGGCCAGTTCGGCGCCGCGCGCCGCCACCTCCGGAAGCACCCACAGGCTGGTCCCCAGATAGCCGACCGCCAGGCTGGCCGCGGCCAGCAGCACGGCCAGCACCCGCAGCGCCCAGCCGCGCACCGCGAGGGCCGCGACCGCGGTGGCCAGCATGAGCAGCGCCAACGGCAGCAGCGCCGTCGACCAGGAGCCGCCGGACAACGTCACCTGCTTGGGCTGGCCCAGCCCGTCGAAGGAGCGGATCACCACCCAGGGCAGCCGCGACGCCACCCACAGTGCCCCCGCGGCCACCACCAGCAGCAGTTGGGCGATGACGATCGTGAGCCGGGGCCGACGGGAATCAGCCATCGTCGCTCGAGGACGGCGCGGTCAGCGTCTCGGCGGCCGCGATCGCGTTGAGCACCGCCCGCGCCTTGTTGGAGGCCTCGGTGTATTCGTAGGGGCCGTTGGAATCGGCCACCACGCCGCCGCCGGCCTGGACGTAGGCGGTGCCGTCGCGCATCAACGCGGTGCGGATGGCGATCGCGAAGTCGGCGTTGCCGGCGAAGTCGAGGTAACCGACCACGCCGCCGTAGAGGCCGCGACGCGTCTTCTCCACCTCCTCGATGAGCTCCATCGCCCGCACCTTGGGCGCGCCCGAGAGCGTGCCGGCCGGGAAGCAGGCCGTCACCGCGTCCAGCGCGGTGCGGCCCTCGCCGAGCATCCCGGTCACCGTCGACACCAGGTGCATGACGTGGCTGTAGCGCTCGATGTGGCTGTAGTCGTCGACGCGAACCGTGCCCGGCGTGCAGACCCGGCCGAGGTCGTTGCGGCCCAGATCGACGAGCATCAGGTGCTCGGCGCGTTCCTTCTCGTCGGCCAGCAGCTCCTTTTCCAGCAGCTGATCCTCTTCGTCGGTGTCCCCGCGCCAGCGGGTCCCGGCGATCGGGTGCGTCGTGGCCCAGCCGTCGGCGACCGTGACCAGCGCCTCCGGGCTCGACCCGACGATCGAAAAGTCCGTCTCCCCAGCGCTATTCGGCACGTGCAACAGATACATGTAGGGGCTCGGATTGGTGGCCCGCAGCATCCGGTACACGTCGATGGGATCGACGTCGGTGTCCATCTCGAAGCGCTGCGACGGCACCACCTGGAACGCCTCGCCCGCCGCGATCTGCTCGACGAGGTAGTCGACGATCTTGCTGTATTCCTCGACGGTGCGCTGCGAGCGGTGCCGGGGTTCGGGCCGGCCGAACGTGGCGACGGTCGACGGCAACGGCTGGCCCAGGGCCGCGGTCATCACGTCGAGGCGGGCGACCGCGTCGTCGTAGGCCTCGTCGACGCGCTCGTCGGTGCCGTTCCAGTTCACCGCGTTGGCGATCAGCGTGATGGTGCCCTCGTGGTGGTCCACGGCCGCCAGGTCGGTGGCCAGCAGCAGCAACATGTCGGGCAGGTGCAGGTCGTCGACCGCCAGCTCGGGCAGGCGTTCCAGCCGTCGCACCAGGTCGTAGGCGAAAAAGCCGACCATGCCGCCCGACAGCGGCGGCAGCCCGGGCATGGCGGCGGTGGCCAGCAGCTCGAGGCTGTCCCGCAGCACGCGGAGCGGGTCGCCGCCCGTGGGCGCGTCCTGGGGCACGGCGCCCAGCCACACCGCTTCGCCGTCGCGCACGGTCAGCGCCGACGGCGCCCCCGCCCCGATGAAGGACCACCGCGACCAGGATCGCCCGTTTTCGGCGGACTCCAGCAGGAACGTGCCGGGCCGGTTGGCGGCGAGCTTGCGGTACGCCGACAGCGGAGTCTCGCTGTCGGCCAAGACCTTGCGGGTCACCGGGACTACACGGTGCTCCGCGGCGAGGTGGCGGAACTCCTCCCGTGAGGTGCCGGAGGCGAGGTGGGCGTGCACCGACCCATCTTCCCAGATGGGCCGATGAGGCATTCGGGCGTAGCGTGACGCGCATGAAACCTGGTGACACCGTGGCCGACTTCGAGCTCCCCGACCAGACGGGAACGCCGCGCAAGCTGAGCGCCCTGCTTGCCGACGGCCCCGTGGTGCTGTTCTTCTATCCCGCCGCGATGACGCCCGGCTGCACCAAGGAGGCCTGTCACTTCCGCGACCTGGCCTCCGAATTCGCCGCCGTCGGCGCCAATCGGGTCGGCATCAGCGTCGATCCCGTGCAAAAGCAGGCCAAGTTCGCCGAGACGCAGAAGTTCGACTACCCGCTGCTGTCGGACACCGACGGCGCCGTCGCCGCGCAGTTCGGCGTCAAGCGCGGGCTGCTCGGCAAGCTGATCCCCGTCAAGCGCACGACGTTCGTCATCGACACCGATCGCACGGTGCTCGACGTGATCTCCAGCGAGCTCAGCATGGACACCCACGCCGACAAGGCGCTGGAGACGCTGCGGGCGCGGTCCTCGGCCTAGCGCGCCCCGCTTCGCGAGCAGACGCAGAATCGCGTGAAAGCGCGCGGGTTTATGCGATTCTGCGTCTGCTCGCGGCGTGGCGTCAGGGGATGATCGCCAGGAACACGTAGGCCGCAAGCAACACCAGGTGCACCTCGCCCTGTAGGCGGGTGGCCCGGCCGGGCACCACGGTCAGCATGCTGATCACCACGGTCAGGGCCAGCAGCACCAGCTGGGTGGGCGCCAGACCGAGCACCAGCGGCCCCTTGAGCCAGATGCTCGCCAGCGCGATGGCGGGGATCGTCAGCCCGATGCTGGCCATCGCGGAGCCGTAGGCCAGGTTGAGGCTGGTCTGGATGCGGCCGCGCCGGGCCGCGCGCACCGCCGCGAGCGTCTCGGGCAGCAGCACCAGCATCGCGATCACCACGCCGACGAACGTCTGAGGAAACCCGGCCGCCGACACCAGGCGTTCGACCGCCGGCGATTCCTGTTCGGCCAGGCCCACCACCGCAACCAGCGCGACGAGCAGCAATACCAGGCTGACCAGCGCCGCACGGGCGCTCGGCGGGTCGGCGTGGTTTTCGTCCTCCTCGAAAATCCGCTTCTGGCCCTTCTGCGCAACGGGCAGGAAGAAGTCGCGATGCCGGACGGTCTGGGTGAACACGAACAACAGGTACAGCAGGAGCGAGGCGACCGCGGCGAAGATGAGCTGGCCCGGGGAGAACTCCCTGCCGGGGTGGCTGATGGTGAACGCGGGCAGCGCGAGGCTCAGCGTCGCCAACGTCGTGAGCGTGGCCAGCGCGGCTCCGCTGCCCTCGGCGTTGAACAACGTCACGCCGTAGCGACGGGAACCCCACGACAGCGACAGGCCGGCGATCCCGTTGGTGGTGATCATGAACGCGGCGAACGCGGTGTCCCGGGCGAGCGTGGCCGCCTCGTTGCCGCCCGACGCCATCAGCTCCACGATGAGGGCGACCTCGATGATCGTGACCGCGCCCGCGAGCACCAACGATCCGAACGGCTCGCCGACGCGGGCCGCGACCACCTCGGCGTGCTGGACGGCGGCCAGCACGGCGCCGATCAGCAGCGCGGCCTGCAGCGTGATCAACAATGGCCCGAGGTGCTCGCCCCAGGTGGCCGTCAGCACGAGGACGGCGATCACCGGCACCGCTGTGGTCCAGGACCCCCAGGACAGCCGTTTGCGCATCGCCCGCCATTCTCGCCGATGAAGCGCGTGGGCGCCCGACGGGTCGGGCCGGGTCACGATTACCGGTTTGTGCGGCCTAGGCCTCAGTACCATGCTCACATGCCAGAAAGCGATGGCCTGACCGAAGGACAGGTGTTCGCCGGATACACGATCATTCGTCGCCTCGGCACCGGCGGCATGGGCCAGGTGTATTTGGCGCAGCATCCGCGGCTGCCGCGGCGCGACGCCCTGAAGATCTTGCCGAGCGAGCTGACCGCGAACGACGAATTTCGCCAACGCTTCAACCGCGAGGCCGACCTGGCGGCGAGCCTGTACAACGAACACATCGTCGGCATCCACGACCGCGGCGAATACGACGGGCAGCTGTGGATCTCGATGGACTACGTGGAGGGCACCGACGCCGCCAAACTGCTGCGCAGCCAGTACCCGTCGGGGATGCCGAAAGCCGATGTGGTGGAGATCATTTCGGCCGTCGCCGACGCGCTTGATTACGCCCATTCGCGCGGGCTGCTGCATCGCGACGTCAAACCGGCCAACATCCTGCTGACCGACGCCAGCCCGCGACGGCGAATTCTGCTCGCCGACTTCGGGATCGCGCGCGAATTGGGCGAGATCAGCGGTTTGACCGCGACCAACATGCTGGTGGGCACCACCGCGTACTGCGCGCCCGAACAGCTGCAGGGCCTCGACGTCGACGGGCGGGCCGACCAATACGCGCTGGGCTGCACCGCGTTCGACCTGCTCGCCGGGTCCGCCCCGTTCCGCCACTCCAACCCGGCGGTGGTGATCACCCAGCACCTGTCCGCGCCGCCGCCGAACATCAGCGAGCGCCGGCCCGAGCTGGCTGACCTGGACGGCGCCATCGCCAAGGCGCTGGCCAAGAAGCCCGACGACCGCTTCGGCACGTGCGCCGAGTTCGCCGCCGCGCTGGGCAGCGGGCTCAACACCGCGGCGTCGGAGGTGACTGCCGGTCCCACCGCGGTCATCCCCGCGCCGACGGCCGTGATCCCAAAGCCCAAGAGCGCGCCGCCGGCCCCGGCCACGGCACGTTCTGGCGGGCGCGGGCCGGTGGTGGCGATCGCCGCGCTGGTCGCGATCGCGGTGGTCGCGGTGGGCGCCTACTTCGGGATTCGCACGCTCGGCGCCCGAAGCCACCAGCACAAAGCGCCAT
Source organism: Mycobacterium sp. NGS34 (assembly GCF_059812845.1). Taxonomy (NCBI): domain Bacteria; kingdom Bacillati; phylum Actinomycetota; class Actinomycetes; order Mycobacteriales; family Mycobacteriaceae; genus Mycobacterium; species Mycobacterium sp. NGS34. The sequence continues at coordinate 197,537 of NZ_JCALDM010000010.1, read as the reverse complement.
CGGCGTCGGCGGCGCCGTTGTCGCCGGGCAACTCCGCCGCGCCCCCGGCACCGGCGGCCATCACGCTGTCGGGCCAGATCACCGATCAGTCGGGCGTGCTCGGACCGCTCGAGCACGACGCGGTGAACCGCGCCCTCACCAACCTCTACAACGGCCGCGGCACCCGGCTGTGGGTGGTGTACGTGCCGAACTTCGGCGGCCTCAAGCCGTTCAAGTGGGCCGAAAACGCCATGGTCGCAAACCATTTCACCGACAGCGACGCGATCCTGGCGGTGGCCACCGACGAGACGGCGTTCTCGTTCCGGGTGCCCAACGCGGCGCTCACCGGGAAGGCCATCGATTTGGAGATGATTCGCCGGGACCGCATCGCGCCGGCGGTGTTCCGCCACGAATGGGCGCGCGCGGCGATCGCGGCGGCCACCGGGTTGGACGTCGCGCCGAGCTAGCTGTCGGGCCCCAGCAGCTGGTCGGCGTCGAAGCAGCTGTGATCGCCGGTGTGGCAGGCGCCGCCGACCTGGTCGACGGTCAGCAGCACGGTGTCGCCGTCGCAGTCCAGGCGCACCGAGTGGACGTGCTGGGTGTGCCCCGACGTCGCCCCCTTGATCCACTGTTCGCCGCGGGACCGCGAAAAGTACGTTGCCTCACGGGTTTCCAGGGTGCGGGCCAGCGCGTCGTCGTCCATCCAGGCGACCATGAGCACGTCGCCGCTGCCGCGCTCCTGCACGACGGCGGTGACGAGCCCGTCGGCGTTGCGCTTCAGCCGCGCGGCGATCTTCGGGTCGAGCGTCATCGGACCGTGATCTTTTCCGCCGCCATGGCGGCCTTCACCTGCCCGATGGTCAGCTCGCGGAAGTGAAAGACGCTCGCCGCCAACACCGCATCGGCCCCGGCGGCGACCGCGGGCGCGAAGTGTTCGACCGCGCCGGCGCCGCCGCTGGCGATCACCGGCACCGTGACCGCCGCGCGGACCGCGCGCAGCATCGGCAGGTCGAACCCCGCCTTGGTGCCGTCGGCGTCCATCGAGTTGAGCAGGATCTCCCCCACCCCGAGCTCGGCGCCGCGGGCCGCCCATTCGACGGCGTCGATGCCGGTGCCGCGGCGCCCCCCGTGGGTGGTCACCTCCCAGCCCGACGGCGTGGGCGGCGATCCCTCGGGCACCTTGCGGGCGTCGACGGACAACACGATGCACTGCGAGCCGAATTGGGTTGCCATTTCGGCGAGCAGGTCGGGCCGGGCGATCGCGGCGGTGTTGACCGACACCTTGTCGGCCCCCGCCCGCAGCAGGGTGTCGACGTCGGCCACGGTGCGCACCCCGCCGCCGACGGTGAGCGGGATGAACACCTGCTCGGCGGTGCGGCGCACCACGTCCAGCATGGTCGCCCTGCCCGACGACGAAGCCGTCACGTCCAGGAAGGTCAGCTCGTCGGCGCCCTCGGCGTCGTAAGCCGCCGCCAGCTCCACCGGATCGCCGGCGTCGCGGAGGTTTTCGAAGTTGACGCCCTTGACCACCCGCCCGGCGTCGACGTCCAGGCAGGGGATCACGCGCACGGCAAGGCCGGTACCGGAGTACATCTCAGTAGTCCTCCCGATCGCCGACGGCGCGCAGGATCTCGAGGACCTCGTCGTGTGCGCCGGGCGCCGCGGCCAGCACCGAGTCCGACTCGGGGGTCCACGGTTTGCCGGCCAGGTCGGTGACGATGCCGCCCGCGGACCGCACCTGCGCCACGCCGGCGGCGTGGTCCCACACGTGGCCGCCGAAACTTATTGCCGCGCCGACGATCCCGTCCGCGACGTAGACGAGGTCGATGCCGGTGGAACCGTGCATCCGCAGCCGCGACGACACCCGGCTCAGGTTCTCCAGCAGGGCGAGCCGGTAGCGGCCCGGGAACCGGCCGCGCGAGTCGGCGCTGAACGTTCCGACCGCGAGCAGGCTGTCGGCCAGCTGCGTGGTTTCCAGCGATGGTTGCGGCGCACCGTTTTTGATCAGCGGGCCGCCCGCGATGGCGGTGTAACGGTCGCCGATGAACGGCAGCCAGGTCAGGCCCGCGACGGGTTCGCCGTCGTGCAGCAGAGCCAGCAGGATCGCAGCCATCGGCGACCCGGCCGCGTAGTTGAACGTGCCGTCGACCGGATCCACCACCCACACCCACGGCGAGTTCACGTCGGTGCCGCCGAATTCCTCGCCGTGCACCCCGATGCCGGTGGTGGCTTGCAACGCGGTGACGACCTGCCGCTCGATGGCGAGGTCGATCTCGGTGGCGAAGTCGTTGCCCTTCTTGGCAACCGCGGAATCGGCGCGATGGCCCTCCAGGAAGCGCGGCACCGCGGCGTCGAGGATCACCGACGCCTTGTCCACGAGGGGCGACACCATTGCGTTGAGGTCCATGCGGCTACGCCCTCATCGCGGCCAGGGCCTGCGGCAGGGTGAACCGCCCGGCGTACAGGGCCTTGCCCACGATGGCGCCCTCGACCCCGCGGTCGGTGAGCGTGGCGATGGCGCGCAGGTCGTCCAGGCTCGACACGCCGCCCGACGCGATCACCGGGACCTCGGTGCGGTCGGCCACCGCGCCCAGCAGCTCGAGGTTGGGGCCGCCCAGGGTCCCGTCCTTGGTGACGTCGGTGACGACGTACCGCGAACACCCTTGCCCGTCAAGGCGTTCCAGCACCTCCCACAGGTCGCCGCCGTCGGTCTCCCAGCCGCGCCCGCGCAGCCGGTGCTGGCCGTCAACGATTTGCACGTCGAGCCCGACGGCGACCTTATCGCCGTGCTCGTCGATGGCCCGCGCGCACCATTGCGGGTTCTCCAGGGCCGCCGTGCCCAGGTTGACCCGCGCGCAGCCGGTGGCCAACGCCGCGGCCAGCGAGTCGTCGTCGCGAATCCCGCCGGACAGCTCCACCTTCACATCGAGCTTGCCCACCACCTCGGCGAGCAGCTCGCGGTTGGAGCCGCGGCCGAACGCCGCGTCCAGGTCGACCAGATGGATCCATTCGGCCCCGTCGCGCTGCCAGCCCAGCGCGGCGTCCAGCGCCGAGCCGTACTCGGTCTCGCTGCCGGCCTTGCCCTGCACCAGCCGCACGGCACGGCCGTCGACCACGTCGACGGCCGGTAACAGAATCAATGACATCTACAGTCCCTCAACCCAATTGCTCAGCACGGCCGCACCGGCATCGCCGCTCTTCTCCGGGTGGAATTGAGTGGCGGAAAGCGGGCCATCCTCGACCGCGGCCAAAAACGGCACCTGGTGGGTCGCCCACGTCAGCACCGCCGCCGGCGAACCCTCCCAGCGCTGCGCGGCGTAGGAGTGCACGAAGTAGAACCGCGCGCCGTCGGCCAACCCCTTGAACAGCGCGCTGCCGGGCGCCGGATCCACCACGTTCCAGCCCATGTGCGGGATCACCGGCGCGTCCAACCGGGTGACGGCCCCCGGCCACTGCCCGCAGCCCTTGGTCTCCACCCCGAATTCCACGCCCCGGGCGAACAGGATCTGCATGCCCACGCAGACGCCCAGCACGGGCCGCCCGCCGGCCACCCGCTCGGCGATGATGCGGTCTCCCCCGACTTTCCGCAGGCCCGTCATGCACGCCTCGAACGCGCCGACCCCCGGCACCACCAGCCCGTCGGCGGCCGCCGCGGCCGCCGCGTCGGCGGTCACCTCGACCGACGCGCCGACCCGCTGAAGCGCGCGTTGCGCCGACCGCAGGTTGCCCGAGCCGTAGTCGAGCACCACAACAGATTTGGTCACAGAACACCTTTGGTGGACGGCACACCCGACACCCGGGGGTCGCGCTCGACCGCCTGACGCAGCGCGCGGGCCACCGCCTTGTATTCGGCCTCGGTGATGTGGTGCGGGTCGCGGCCGTGCAGGACCCGCACGTGCAGCGCGATGCGGGCGTTGGAGGCCAGCGTTTCGAACACGTGCCGGTTGACGACGGTGTGATACGGCACCGCGCTGCCGGTGATCGTGGTGTGCTGCAGGTGATCCGGCTCACCGGTGTGCACGCAGTACGGCCGCCCGGAGACGTCGACCGCGGCGTGGGCCAGCGCCTCGTCCATCGGGATGAAGGCATCCCCGAAGCGCCGGATGCCCTTCTTGTCGCCCAGCGCCTGCCCGAGCGCCTGGCCCAGCGCGATGGCGGTGTCCTCGATGGTGTGGTGGCCCTCGATCTCGACGTCGCCCTTGGTGCGCACGGTCAGGTCGAAGCTGGCGTGGCTGCCCAGCGCCGTGAGCATGTGGTCGTAGAACGGCACGCCGGTGTCGACGTCGACCTGTCCGGTGCCGTCGAGATCGAGCTCGACGACGATGTCGGATTCCTTGGTGCGCCGTTCGATTCGGGCGCGGCGGTTTTCGGTGCTCACGGGGCTCCTACTGAGGTGGCTGGGGCCAGTTCGGTGGCGGCGATCTGGGCGCTGGCCCGCAGGAAGGCGTCGTTCTCCTCGGCCAGACCCGTGGTGGCGCGCAGGTAGCCGGGGATCCCGACGTCGCGGATCAGGACGCCGGTCTCCAGGTAGCGCGCCCAGGCGGCCGGCGCGTCGGCGAATTCGCCGAACAGCACGAAGTTCGCGTCGCTCGGGATCACCCGAAAACCCATGCCGCTCAACGCCGTTGTGACGCGCTCCCGCTCGGCGATCAGGGTGGCCACGCTGCCCAGGGTGTCGTCGGCGTGCCGCAGCGCGGCGCGGGCCGCGGCCTGCGTCACCGACGACAGGTGATACGGCAGCCGCACCAGCAGCATCGCGTCGATCATCGCCGGTGTGGCGATCAGGTACCCGAGCCGCCCGCCGGCGAACGCGAACGCCTTGCTCATGGTGCGGGTGACGACGAGCTTCCTCGGATACTCCTCCACCAGCGCCACGGCGCTGGGCTGCGAGGAGAACTCGCCGTAGGCCTCGTCGACGATCAGGATGCCCGGCACCACGTCGAGCAGCCGCCGCAGGTCGGCCAGCGAAACGCTTTGCCCGGTCGGGTTGTTGGGGCTGGCGACGAACACCACGTCGGGCCGGCGTTCGGTGACGGCGGCGACGGCCGCGTCCACGTCGAGGCCGAAGTCGTCGGCGCGCGCCGTCTCGATCCACTCGGTGCGGGTGCCGTCGGCGATGATCGGGTGCATCGAGTAGGACGGGACGAACCCGATCGCGCTGCGCCCCGGTCCGCCGAACGCCTGCAGCAGCTGCTGCAGGATCTCGTTGGAACCGTTGGCGGCCCAGAGGTTTTCGACGTCGAGCGGGGTGCCGGTCTGCGCGGTGAGGTAGGCGGCCAGGTCGCGGCGCAGGGCGACCGCGTCGCGGTCGGGGTAGCGGTGCAGGTCGACGGCGGCCTCGCGCACCGACCGCACCACGTCGTCGACCAGCGCCTGCGTGGGCGGGTGCGGGTTCTCGTTGGTGTTCAGCCGCACCGGAACCGCCAATTGCGGTGCCCCGTACGGCGATTTGCCGCGCAGGTCGTCCCGCAACGGCAGGTCGTCCAGCGTGGGCTTGTCGCGTTCGGTCACCGCTCGAACCTCCGCCGGACCGCCTCGCCGTGCGACGGCAGGTCCTCGGCCTCGGCGAGCGCAACCACGTGCCCGGACACGTCTTTCAGCGCCGCCTCGGTGTAGTCGACGACGTGGATGCCGCGCAGGAATGTCTGCACCGACAGGCCGCTGGAATGGCGGGCGCTGCCGCCGGTCGGCAGTACGTGGTTGGACCCGGCGCAGTAGTCGCCGAGGCTCACGGGCGCGTACGGGCCGACGAAAATGGCTCCGGCCGAACGTATTCGGCCCGCGACCGCAGCGGCGTCGGCGGTCTGGATCTCCAGGTGTTCGGCGGCGTAAGCGTTGACCACCTGGATGCCCGCGTCCACGTCGTCGACCAGGATGATCGCCGACTGGGGCCCGCCGAGCGCGGCCGTCACCCGTTCGCGGTGCACGGTGGTTTGCAGCTGGGCGGCCAGTTCGGTGTCGGTGGCGGCGGCCAGGCTTTCGCTGGGGGTCACCAGCACGCTGCCCGCCATCTCGTCGTGCTCGGCCTGGCTGATCAGGTCGGCGGCCACGTGCGCGGGGTCGGCGGTGTGGTCGGCGAGGATGGCGATCTCCGTCGGCCCCGCCTCGGCGTCGATGCCCACCCGGGATCGGCACAGCCGCTTGGCGGCGGTGACGTAGATGTTGCCGGGGCCGGTGATCATGTCGACCGGCGCGAGCTCCGAGCCGTCGATGTCGGTGCCGCCGTAGGCCAGCAGGGCGACCGCTTGCGCGCCGCCGACGGCCCACACCTCGTCGACGCCGAGCAGCCGGGCCGCGGCCAGGATCGTCGGGTGCGGCAGCCCGTCAAAGGCCGCCTGCGGCGGGCTGGCCACCACCAGCGAGCCGACCCCGGCGGCCTGCGCCGGCACCACGTTCATCACCACGCTGGACGGATACACCGCGTTGCCGCCGGGCACGTACAGGCCGACCCGCTCGACGGGCACCCACCGCTCGGTGACCGTCGCGCCGGGGCCGAGCGTCGTGGTGACGTCGGCGCGGCGCTGGTCTGCGTGCACGGCGCGGGTGCGCTCGATCATGACCCGCAGCGCCTCGGCTACCGCCGGTACGAGATCCGCCAGCGCCTTGTCGAGCGCCGCCCCGGGGACCCGGACGGCCGGGGGCCGCACCCCGTCGAAGGAGGCGCCGTATTCCAGCGCCGCCTCGGCCCCGCGCTCCGCGACGGCCTCCACGATGGGGCGCACCGTGGGCAGCACGCTGTCCACGTCGGCGCCCCCGCGCGGCAGCGCCGCCCGCAGCCGGGCGGCCGTCAGCTCCGCGCCGCGCAGGTCAATGCGGGCGATCGGCGACGGTTGGGTGGGGGTCACGTCCTCCATTGTCCCAGAGCAGCTCAAGTCGTTATCCGGCCGGTAGTGTGGCCCTCATGTCCACAAAGGATCACCCGAACAACGCCCCGGGCGTGCCGATGGTATTCCCGGTCTGGTTCGAGCGCTTCCAGATCAAGTACTTCAACCCGGCGGTCAAGCCGATCGCGCGTTTTCTGCCCGGCACGGCGACCATCAAGCACCGCGGTCGCACCTCCGGCAAGGAGTACGAGACGATCATCACCCCCTACCGCAAGGGCAACGTGCTGGCGATCGCGCTGGCCCACGGCAAGACGAACTGGGTCAAGAACGTGCTGGCCGCCGGCGAGGCCGACGTGCAGTACAGCCGCAACCGCGTCGTGCACATCACCAACCCGCGGATCCTGCCCGCCGGCTCCGACGGTGCGGGCCTGCCACGAATGGTCCGCGCGCAGCTGGGCAGGGTCGGGGTGTTCGTCGGCGATATCGCCTGACTTCGCCGTCGACTAGGCCCTCGTGAAGACGGTCTTGCCCGTCATCGCCGGCCAGGCCGAGGGGGCTTCATCCCAGGCGACGACGCGGTCGACGGCCGGCGACAGGTCCAGGCCGCCGGCGAGCAGTTCGAGCGCGCGCGGGATGACGGTGCGCGCGCTGACGCGTCCGGTGACGAACCGCACGCCGCGGGTGTACATCGGCAGCAGCGGCATCTCGACCTTGTATTCGGGGTAGATCCCGGTGTCGGTGCACACGCCATCCGGCCAGGTCGCGCGCAGCGTCGCAGAAAGCGTCGCGGCGTCGCCGGTCGTATGCACGGTGACCGGGTACGGGTCCCACGACTTGTCGGGTTTGGGAACGTCGTGGACCGCCGCGCCGAGCTTCTCGGCGGCGGCCAGCCGCTGCGGGTCGGTGTCGACGTAGTCGACGCGGGCTCCCAGCGCCACGCCGAAGGCGGCCGCGTACAGCCCGATCGACAGCCGACCGAGTACCAGGACGCGGCGATCGGCCGGATCGAGCGCGTTGAGCTCGTCGGCGAACGGCCCGACGGTGCGCCAGCCGTCGGGAATGTTGTCCGACAGGGACGCGATGGAGACGGGGTCCACGGGGTCAGGAAACGGGATGAGCATTGCGTCGGCGTAGGGCACCAGCACCAGATCCGACATGAACCCGCCGCCGTCCAGCCCCGCGATCGGCGCCATTCCGTACATCGCCATCAGAGGCCCCGAGCCGCACGAACCGGTCACGCCTCGACGGCATTCGCGACAGGTGCCGCAGCTGATCTGAAAAGGCACCACCACCCGGTCGCCGACCCGAACCCCCTTGACGTCGTCGCCGACGGCCACCACCTCGCCCAATCCCTCATGGCCGACCGCGTACGCCGGCGGCAAGGGCAGCCTCCCTTGGCAGACTGCGACGTCGAGGTCGCAACACGCCACCGCCAGCGGCCGGACCAGCGCCTGCTCGGGGGCGGTGAGCTGCGGCTCGGGCACCTCGCGCCACGCGTATCGCCCGGCCTCTTCATAGGTCAGTTGCCTCATCTCTGCATTCTTGAGTGATTGCTCAAGTAAAGTCAATAGCATGCCAAGACCGGATCGCAGCCGCGCCGCGCTGATCGACAAGGCCGCCACCCTGTTTCGCCGCCAGGGCTACGCCGCGACCGGCCTCAACCAGATCCTCGACGAGGCCGGCGTCAAGCCCGGTTCGCTGTATCACCACTTCCCGCAGGGCAAGCAACAATTGGCCGCGGCGGTCGTCGACACGCAAGGGACCGGCATCGAGCACCTGCTGCGCCGGTTCCTGGCGACGCGCCAGCCGGTGGCCGACATCGTCGATCGGTGGGTCGACCTGCTGGCCGCGGGCTTGGCGGGCGACCGGCGCGACGGCTGCCCCATCGAGCCGATCGCGACCGAGTCGGTGCACGCGAGCCCGCTGGTGCGCGAGGCGTCGGCACGCGCCTTCGGGGGATGGTGTGCGGCCATCGAGGAGCGGCTGCGCTCGGAAGGGTGGGCCGCGGCGGAGGCGAAACGGGTTGGGCTCGCGGTGATTTCGCTGATCGAGGGGGCTCTGATCCTGTCGCGGATCTCCGGCGACGCGGGCGCGCTCGAAGCGGCCAAGCCCGCGGCGCGCACGCTACTGCGCGGCTAGTGTGCGCTCACGGCTTTCGGTATGAAGGGAGGGCTGGATTTCGGCGATTTTCCGCCCTGGATTCACAGGCAAGCGGAAGGCCTACATGTCCAGGCCGATGTCGAGCACGCGCACCGAGTGGGTCAGCGCGCCGACGGCCAGGTAGTCGACACCGGTCGCGGCGTACGTCGCCGCGTTCTGAAGGCTGAGGCCGCCGGAGGACTCGAGCAGCACGGCGGGCGCCCGGGCGTCGCGGCGCTGCACGGCGATCTGCGTCTGCCAGACCGGGAAGTTGTCCAGCAGGATCAGCTCGGGCTTCTCGGGCAGCACCTCGTCCAGCTGCTCGAGCGAATCCACCTCGACCTCACAGGGCAGGTCGGGGGCCGCCTCCCGCACCGCCCGCAGCGCCTCGACCACGGAGCCCGCAGCCGCGACGTGGTTGTCCTTGATCAGCGCCGCGTCGCCCAACCCCAGCCGGTGGTTGACGCCGCCGCCGACGCGGACCGCGTATTTCTGCAGCGCCCGCAGGCCCGGCAGGGTCTTTCGGGTGTCGCGGACCTTGGTCTTGGTGCCGTGCACCGCGTCGACCCAGGCCGCGGTCGTAGTGGCGATCCCCGACAGGTGGCAGACGAAGTTCAGCGCGGTCCGCTCCGCGGTCAACAGGCCGCGGGTCTCCGCCCGGACCGTCAACAGCGGCTCGCCGGGCGCCGGCCGGGCGCCGTCCTCGAGGCGATCGAGCACCTGATAGCCGCCGGCGCCGATCACCTCGTCGAAGACCAGCAGCGCGACGTCCACCCCGGCGATCACGCCCGGCTCGCGGGGCACCATGGACGCGGTGGCCACCGCGCCGGCCGGGACCGTGGCCTGCGTGGTGACGTCGGGGCCGAAGCGAAGGTCTTCGTCCAGGGCGCGCCGGATGAGGTCGCGGGCGGCGTCGAGTTCGCCGTCGGAAAGCATCGTCACCCCACCGCCGCCAGCGCCTCCACCAGCACCGAGTTCTGGTCGTCGGCCAGCCGGAGCACGCTGCTGCGGGCTTGTTCGGGCGCGACGTCCGGGTACTCCGCGCGGTGGTGGCAGCCGCGGCTTTCGTTGCGCGCCAACGCGCCCGCGGTCACCGCCCGGGCGGTCAGCGTCAGCGCGACGTCCTCGAAATCGCGGCGGCCGGCGATGTTGCGGACCGGCGCCCCGGAAAGCTTGTCGGACAACCGGTTCAGCCCGGCGGCGTCGCGCACCACCGAGGCGTCCCGGCTCATGGCCCGGTGCAGGTCGCCGCGCGGCGTGGCGGTGGGGGCGACGGGGTCGGGTGCGACGGCGCGGGTGCGCCCGGCGGAAACGGCGTGCGCGGCCGCGGCCTTCCCGGCGCGCCCGCCCACCACCAGGCCCTCGAGCAGGCTGTTGGACGCCAGGCGATTTGCGCCGTGCATGCCGGTTCGGGCCACCTCGCCGGCGGCGAACAGCCCGGGCAACTCCGTCTGCCCGTGCACGTCGGTGACCACGCCGCCGCAGCTGTAGTGCGCGCCGGGGACGACCGGGATGGGTTGGCGCACCGGGTCGATCCCCGCCTCCCGGCAGGCGGCGGTGACGGTCGGGAACCGCGTCTCGAAGCCCGTGATGCCGCGCGCGTCGAGGAAGACGCAGGGGTCGCCGGTCTCCCGCAGCCGCGCGTCGATGGCCGCCGCGACGACGTCGCGGGGCGCCAGGTCGCCCATTGGGTGAACGCCCGCGGTGACCGAATTGCCTTGGCTGTCAAGCAATGTCGCACCCTCGCCGCGGATCGCCTCGGTGACCAGCGGGCGGCGCCCGCCTCCGGCGCCGAAAAGCATGGTCGGGTGGAACTGGATGAACTCGAGGTCGCTCACCGGCACGCCGGCCCACAGGGCCAGCGCGATGCCGTCGCCGGTGGAGCCGTCGGGATTGGTGGTCGCCCCGTAAAGGTGCCCGAGGCCGCCGGACGCGAGAATCACCGAGGGCGCGTTGATGATTCCGTAGCCGTCGACGCCGCCCAGCAGGACCCCGGTGACGGTCTCGTCGTTGCGCAATACGCGCAGGGCCACATGGCCGGCGCGAATGTCCAGCCTTGCCGCGGCGTGGTCGAGCGCGCGCTGCACCTCGGCGCCGGTGGCGTCGCCGCCGGCGTGCACGATGCGCCGCCGGGAGTGCCCGCCCTCGCGCGTCACGTCCCAGCGGCCGGGGACGGATTCGTCGAATCGCGCTCCGTCACCGACCAATTCGGACACCGCCCGGTACCCGTCGGCGACAATCGAGTACACCGCGTCGGGATCGCACAGGCCGGCGCCGGCGGCCAGGGTATCGGCGACGTGGGCCTCGGCGGAGTCTGGGTTTTCCGGGTTGTCCGGGAGCACCACCGCGATGCCGCCCTGCGCGTAGTGCGTCGCCGTCCCACCCTTCGCCCGGTCGGCCTTGCTCAGCACGACGACGCTGCGGCCGGCGCGATGGGCCGCCAGCGCCGCGGCCAAACCCCCGACGCCGGTGCCGATTACGACGACGTCGGCGGAGTGGGTCCAGTCCGGGCGGGCGATCATTCGCCGCCGCCCGGCTGCCCGATCTCGATCATTCGCTGCACGCTGCGCCGGCCCGCCGCCGCGATCTCGGGGTCGACGTGGACCTCGTCGGCCCCCTCGACCAGGCAACGCAGCAGCGCGGCCGGGGTGATCATCTTCATGTACTTGCAGGAGGCCCGGTCATTGACCGCGCGGAAGTCGACTTGCGGTGCGGCCCGGCGCAATTGGTGCAACATGCCGACCTCGGTGGCGACCAGGACCTTGCGCGCGTGGGTCTCGTGGGCGGCCTCGAGCATGCCGCCGGTGGACAGGATCTTCACCCGCTCCGCCGGGAAGGCGCCCTCGCCCGCGAGGTACAAAGCCGAAGTGGCGCAGCCGCATTCGGGGTGCACGTATAGCTCGGCGTCGGGGTTTGCCCGCGCCTGCTCGGAGAGCTCGTCGCCGTTGATGCCGGCGTGCACGTGGCACTCCCCGGCCCACACGTGCAGGTTCTTGCGGCCCGTCACGCGCCGGACGTGGGCGCCGAGGAACTGGTCCGGGCAGAACAGCACCTCGCGCTCGGGGTCGATGGACTCGACGACGTCGACCGCGTTGGACGACGTGCAGCAGATGTCGGTCAGGGCCTTCACCGCGGCGGTGGTGTTGACGTAGGAGACGACGACGGCGTCCGGGTGCTCGTCCTTCCACGCGCGCAGCTCGTCGGGGGTGATGGAATCGGCCAGCGAGCAGCCGGCCCGCTGGTCCGGGATGAGCACGGTCTTGTCCGGGCTGAGGATCTTGGCGGTCTCGGCCATGAAGTGCACACCGCAGAACACGATCGTGTCCTCGGGCGCGTCGGCGGCGATCCGCGACAGCGCCAGCGAGTCGCCCACGTGGTCGGCGACGTCCTGGATGGCGGGCAGCTGGTAGTTATGCGCGAGCAGCGTGGCGCCGCGCAGCGTGGCCAGCCGGCGAACCTCGGCGGCCCACTGCTCGTCCCCGTCCACGCCGGCGTAGCCGGCCGGGGTGTCGGTGATGCGGGCACTCATGTCGTGCGCGAGCGTGTCCATGCGAGTCAAGACCGTCATTGGCGGCTCCTTTGCGCTTGGAGGTTTTCGACTTAGAATCGAAAACATGCGCCATACTAGCACTGAACACGAGGTGCTCGCCGTCGTGTTTCAGGTTCGTCAGGTAACGGGCGCTACGCGTAGAGAAAAACCGCAGTTGAACGTCCTGCTATGGCAGCGCGCCAGGGATCCGCAGCAGGGCGCCTGGTCGCTGCCGGGCGGACGGCTGCGCAACGACGAGGACCTGACCACCTCCGTTCGCCGCCAGCTGGCCGAAAAGGTCGACCTACGAGAGCTGGCTCACTTGGAGCAGCTCGCTGTGTTTTCCGACCCACTCCGGGTGCCCGGTGCGCGGGTGATCGCGTCGACGTTCCTGGGCCTGGTGCCCTCCCCCGCCACCCCGGAGCTGCCGCCGGACACCCGGTGGCACCCGGTGAATTCGCTGCCGCCGATGGCGTTCGATCACGGACCGATGGTGGCACACGCCCAGACCAGGCTGGTCGCAAAGATGTCCTACACCAATATCGGGTTCGCTTTGGCGCCAAGGGAATTCGCGCTCTCCACGCTACGCGACATCTACGGCGCCGCGCTGGGCTACCAGGTGGACGCGACGAACCTGCAGCGCGTGCTGGTCCGGCGCGGGGTCATCAGCCAGACCGGCACCATCGCGCAGTCCGGGCGCAGCGGCGGGCGCCCGGCGGCGCTGTACCACTTCACCGACTCTCAGCTGCGGGTCACCGACGAATTCGCTGCGTTTCGGCCGCCCGGCGTTTAACGCCACGCCACCCACGACACGCCGGTACATTGGGCAGCACACCTTTCGCCCCGTGAGCTGGGGGGGACCACGAGAACTGGCTCACAATGCGGCGATTACGTTTTGGCCACCGTCCGTTCATGCGCGAGAATGCCGGATGGCCAAGGAGGGATCTGCGAATGGTTGAGTTCGGCAATCTCGCGGGGACGCGTGACGCCCAGTGGATCGGACGGCCGCAGCACGAGCAACTGCAGCGCAAGGTCCGGCCGCTGCTGCCCTCGGACGACCCGTTCTACCAGCCCCCGCCCGGCTATCAGCACGCCGAGCCGGGGACTGTGCTGCGCTCGCGCGACGTCGAGCTGGCGTTCCTGGGTCTGATCCCGCAGCCCGTCAAGGCCGTCCAGCTGCTCTACCGCACGACGAACATGAACGGCGACCCCGAGGCGACGGCGACCACCGTGATCGTCCCGGCCGAGCTGGCTCCCGGGCAGACCTGCCCGGTGTTGTCCTACCAGTGCGCGATCGACGCGATGACGTCCCGCTGCTTTCCGTCCTACGCGCTGAGGCGCCGCGCGAAGGCCCTCGGGTCGCTCAGCCAGTTCGAGTTCCTGCTGATCACCGCCGCCGTCGCCGAGGGCTGGGCCGTGTCGGTGCCCGACCACGAGGGCCTCAACGGCTCGTGGGGCGCGCCGTACGAGCCCGGTTACCGCGTGCTGGACGGCATCCGCGCCGCGCTGAACTCCGACCGGCTCGGGCTGGTGCCGTCGGCGCCGATCGGCCTGTGGGGCTACTCCGGCGGCGGCCTGGCCAGCGCGTGGGCCGCGGAAATGTGCGGCCAGTACGCACCGGAGCTGGACATCGTCGGCGCGGTGCTGGGCTCGCCCGTCGGCGACCTCGGCCACACGTTCCGCAGGCTCAACGGGAGCTTCCTGGCCGGCCTGCCCGCGCTGGTGGTGGCCGCGCTCGCCAAGGTCTACCCCGACCTGGACCGGGTGATCAAGGAGCACACCAACGAGGAGGGCCGCGCCCTGCTCGACTCGCTGCACGAGATGACGACCGTGGAAGCCGTCCTGCGGATGGCGGGCAAGAACATGGGCGACTACCTCGACGAGCCGCTCGAAGACATCCTGTCCACCCCCGAGGTCACGTACGTCTTCGACAACATCAAGCTGGGCGCGGCGGTGCCGACGCCGCCGGTGCTGATCGTGCAGGCGGTGCACGACTACCTGATCGACGTGCACGACATCGACGAGCTCGCCGACGCCTATTCGGCCGGCGGCGCGCGGGTCACCTACCACCGGGACGCGTTCAACGAGCACATCTGCCTGCACCCGCTGTCCGCCCCGATGACGCTGCGCTGGCTCACCGACCGATTCGCCGGCCGCCCGCTCACCGAGCACCTGATCAGGACGACGTGGCCGACGATGTTCAACCCGATGACCTACGTCGGGATGGCTCGGCTGGTCAAGATCGCCGCCAAGGTCATCACCGGCCGCAAGATCCCGCACCGTCCCCTGTAAGCCGCTACGAGACGGCGGCCTCCGGGGCCTCGGGCTCCATCGGCACGGCGCCGGCCCGGCGTTCGGCCACCGGAAGACCGCCCAGGTCGTCGCGGGCGTCGGCGGCCGCGAGCAGCGCGTACACCAGCGCGGCGATCCCCGCGGGCCACATCAGAGTGACCGCCACCTGCGGAACATCCAGGGCGAAGAACACCGGCGGCGCCTGGGTGACGTAGGCGACCGAGGGGCTGCCCGACAGCGGGACCGCGTCGAAGTTCAGTGCGCCGTAGCGCAGCCGGACCAGCAGTGCGCCCGTCCCCGCGGCCACGGCGGCGGCGGCGACCATGCCCAGCGACATCCCGACGACCATCGCGGGCCCGCGGTGCTCGCGCCGCTGCCACACCAGCACCGCGCCCACCACCGCCAGCGCCGTCAGCACGCCCAGCAGCAGGCTCGGCGCGATGAAGAAGTGCTCCGATTCGGTGCCCAGGTAGTCGTGGACCCGCTCGCCCGCCCGCGTGATCGCGACGACCGCGCGGATCGGCGGGGCGATCCAGGCCCACAGCCCGCCGATCACCAGCCCGGTCGCGGCCACCCCCAGCGCCACGGCGACGACGGCGCGCACCCGCGCGCGGCGGGGAACGCCGGCGGGCCCCACGGGCGCCGGCCCGGCGTGCTCGGTCACCGCTGGGCCTCCATGTCCGCCGAGTCCACCTCTCCGTGCCGCGAGCACTGCGCCCGCCAGCCGTCGGGCCGAACCTGGACCACCATCCGGCGCCCGCACTGCGCGCAGAACCGGGGCGGCTCGAGGCCCAGCTGGGCGGCCGTCGGCACGGCGGTGCCCCCCAACTCCCCGGTGTACACGTTGTAGACGCCGGCGCTGACCGGGGCGCCTAGATCCCGAACCACGTCACCAGTTTCTTACAGGCTGGCGTTCAGCGCCTTGATCGGCATCTGCAGATCCTCGAGCAGTTCCAGGTCCGCCTCGGCGGGGCGCCCGAGCGTGGTCAGGTAGTTGCCGACGATGACCGCGTTGATACCGCCCAGGATGCCCTGCTTGGCGCCGAGGTCACCCAGGGTGATCTCGCGGCCGCCGGCAAAGCGCAGCATCGTGCGCGGCAACGCCAGCCGGAAGGCGGCGACCGACTTCAACGCCTCGCTGACCGGCAGCACCTCAAGGTCGCCGAACGGGGTGCCCGGCCGCGGGTTGAGGAAGTTCAGCGGCACCTCGTCGGGCCCGAGTTCGGCCAGGTCGGCGGCGAATTCCGCGCGCTGCTCCAGGGTTTCGCCCATACCGAGGATGCCGCCGCAGCACACCTCCATGCCGGCGTCGCGCACCATCGACAGCGTCTCCCAGCGCTCTTCCCAGGTGTGGGTCGTCACGACGTTGGTGAAGAACGAGCGGGCGGTCTCCAGGTTGTGGTTGTAGCGGTGCACGCCCATCGCCGCGAGTTGCTGCACCTGCTCGGCGCTCAGCATCCCCAGCGAGCAGGCGATGTTGATCTCCACCTCGTCGCGGATCGCCTCGATGCCGGCCGCGACCTGCGCCATCAATCGCTCGTCTGGGCCGCGCACCGCGGCGACGATGCAGAACTCGGTCGCCCCCGACTTGGCGGTCTGCTTGGCCGCCTCGACCAGGCTGGGGATGTCGAGGCGCGCACTGCGCACCGGCGACGAGAACAGCCCGGACTGGGAGCAGAAGTGGCAATCCTCCGGGCACCCGCCGGTCTTGAGGCTGATGATGCCCTCGACCTCGACCTCGGGGCCGCACCAGCGCATCCGCACCTCGTGGGCCAGGGCCAGCAGCTCCTCGAGGCGGTCGTCGGGCAGCTGCAGCACCCGCAGCACCTGGTCCCGGGTCAGGCCCTCGCCGCCCTCCAGAACCTGGCGGCGGGCCACCGCGAGGATGTCGTCGTTCGAGTCGTCGGCGTCGGTCGTCGGCCGAGTTGCCGCTTGAGTCACCAGGTACTCCCCTGCATCTTTTGTGTGCGCGCGCACCCGCACCTGCCACGTCGTCGCGGCAGCCTGAACAAATCGGTGTTCAAAGTAGGGTAACGGCCGCCGAAAAAACGAGGCACATGGGCACCGCCGGGGTATGTCTGAACGGTGACCTATCCGCAGACCGATCCGCAGGTCGTTTACGTCGCCCACCACATGCTGCTGCTGGCGATCCCGGCCTTCCTGCCGGCGATCGTCGTCGTCGCGGTGATCCTGTATGTCGCGCTGAAAGACCGCCGCGGTGCCGGCCCGGACGCTAAGCAGCAAAGCGACTCCGCCAACAAAGACGGTGATTGACGAGGCCCCGATCGGGGCATTCCGGTTCCTGCGAGCCGCGTCACGGTTCGTGTTGGCCCGACGGGTTGGGAGGGTTTGACGATGAGGTCGGCGGATCTGAATTTTGTGGCGGAGGCACCCGCGCGCGGCGCCGGCCTCAACCAGGTGATCGGATTGTCGATCGCCGCCGTGGTGATCGGCGCGGCGATGCTGTGGATCGGTTACGCGCACCGCAATCACCGCATCGAGTGGCTGACCCGCGTCGCGGACCGGGTGGGCGCAAAGTTCCACCGCCCCAACTGGGTGGCCCTACCGGTCTTGATCTTCACCACGTTCATCATTTGCGCCCTGTTCGGGTTCATCTGGGACGTCAGCTGGCACATCGGCAACGGCCGCGACCCCGGCCCCCTGGCCAACCCGGCGCACTACTTCATCATCATCGGCCTGTTCGGGATCTTCGTCGGGGGCATGGTGGCGGTCGTGCTGCCGTTCGACAAGCCCGGCCCGGCGGCGGTGCGCATCACGCGTAACTGGTACGCCCCGATCGGCGGGATTCTGATGGCGGGCTGCGGACTGTACGCGATGATCGGGTTCCCGCTCGACGACATCTGGCACCGGATCTTCGGACAAGACGTAACCCTCTGGGGCCCAACGCATTTGATGATGATCGGCGGAGCCTGTTTTTCCCTGTTCGCGGTGCTGATCCTGGAGCGAGAGGGCGAGGCCCACGAGGGGGCGGAGGTCTTCCACGGCCCGTTCATCACATTCCTGCGCTACCTGTCCTTCGGCGGTCTGTTCATCGGGCTGTCCGTCTATCAGATCGAGTTCGACTTCGGCGTCCCGCAATTCAGGCTGGTGTTCCAGCCGATGCTGATCGCCGCGGCGTCCGCGCTGGCGGCGGTGGCCGCCCGCCTGACCATGGGGCGCGGCGGCGCCGTCATCGGGGCGCTGTTCGCCGTCGCGTTGCGGGGGCTGGTCGCGTTGGTGGTCGGGCCCGTCCTGGGCGCGCCGATCAACTGGTTCCCGCTGTATCTGGGCCCCGCGCTGGTCGTCGAGCTGGTGGCGCTGACCCCGCTCCTCAAGCGCCCCATCGCCTTTGGCGCGGTTTCGGGGCTCGGCGTGGCGACCGTCGGGCTGTGGCTGGAGTCGTTGTGGATCGGCGCGGTGTACCACTACCCCTGGCCGACCAGGATGTGGGGTGAGGCGCTGGCGATGTCGGTGCCCGTGGCCGTGCTGACCGGGGTGTGCGGGGCGATGTTCGGGATGGTGCTCACCGGACAGCGGCTCCCGGGCCGCCGGGTCGGCATCACCGCGGTGGTGTTGACGGTGTTGGTGATCGGCGCCGCGGTGGCCAACGGTTTGCACATCTTGGTGCCGAGCCAAAACACCGCCACCGTCACGCTGACCGACCAGCCCAGCCAACCGGGACGGCGGATGGTGTCGGCGGACGTGCAGCTCACGCCGCCGTTCGTCAGCGACCATCCGGACTGGCTGACGATCCTGTCCTGGCAGGGGCGCATGGAGAACAACCGCGGCCTGATGATCGACCGACTGGAGAAGGTCGGTCCGGGGCACTACCGGTCGACCCAGCCGGTTCCCGTGTGGGGAGACTGGAAGACGCTGCTGCGGGTTCAGGACGGCCGCACGATGACGGCCGTGCCGATCTGGGAGCCCGCGGACGACGCCATTCCGGCGCCCGAGGTTCCCGCGCTCGCGCAAAGCGTGCGGCCGTTCGTCCTGGAAGTCACGATCCTGCAGCGCGAACGCGACCAGAGCGCGCCGGCTTGGTTGTTCACCGCCGGTGGGATCGTGGTGCTGATCTTGACCCTGATGGTGATCAGCGCGCTGACATGGGGTGCCGGCCGGCTGAACAACGCCCAGGAATCGCCCGAACCGGTCGAGGAGAAGCAGCCCCTGCCCGGGGCCCCACGGGCGGCGTGAGAACGGTGCGGCGCGCCCTCGTCACCGCGTCGGTGGCGCTGACGTGGGCGCTGGTCGCCTGCGGCGGTTCGCACACCCCGTCCCCCGCCGCGGCCCCGGTCGTCGACGTCACCATCGCCAAGGGCCAGGTCACCCCGACCAACGCCACCGTGGCGGCCAAGGTCCACCAGCAGATCACCCTGCGGGTCAACAGCGACGCCGCCGACGAGCTGCACGTGCACTCCACGCCCGATCACAAATTCCCGGTCGCGGCCGCGCCCGGGCAAACCTTCCAGTTCAGCGTCGACGTGCCCGGCAACGTCGAGGTCGAGCTGCACCACCTGGACCGCACGATCGCGACCATCCAAGTCCAGCCGTGAGCGCCGGCGGCGCGACCGCGGTGCTCGCGCACGGTCTGGGCGGGTCGGGCGACCTTCCGGTGCCCTACCTGTACGCGATGGTCGGGGCCGCGTGGGCGCTGACGTTCACCTTCGCGCTGGTGGCGTTCGCGTGGCGGCGGCCGCGGTTTGATCCGGACAAGCCCGGCCGCCCGCTGCCGTCGGCGCTGACCTCCTTCGTCGACGCCCGGGGCACCCGTTGGACGGCCGCCGGGCTGGCGCTGGCGTTCGCGGTGTGGGTGGTGCTGGCCGGGGTGTGGGGCCCGCAATCGGAGTCCAACGCCCTGCTCGGGGCGTTCTACGTGCTGCTGTGGGTCGGGCTGGTGGCGCTGTCGCTGCTCTTCGGGCCGGTCTGGCGGGTGATCTCACCGATGCGCACGGTGTATCTGCTGCTGCGGCGCGTGACGCCGGGGCGCGCCGGACGCAGGCGGTATCCCGAGGGCTGGGGCTATCGCCCCGCGGCGCTGGGCCTGTTCGCCTTCGTGTGGATGGAGCTGGCCAGCCCCAACTCGGCGTCGCTGCCGCTGGTGCGGGCGTGGCTGGCGATCTATGCCGCGCTGATGCTGGGCGGGGCGTGGCTGTGCGGCCAGCGCTGGCTGGCCCGGGCCGACCCGTTCGGCGTGTACAGCATGGCGGTTTCCCGCCTCTGCCCGTTTCGCCGCAACGCGGCCACCGGAAAGATCGTCGTCGGGAATCCGCTCGATCACCTGCCGTCGCTGCCCGTCCGCCCCGGCGTGGTGGTGCTGCTGGCGGTGTTGCTCGGGTCGACGGCGTTCGACAGCTTCTCGTCGTCGCCGACGTGGCGGGGCTTCGCCGACGAGGTTTCGCGTCGCTTCGGCCCGCCACCGACGCTCTCGTCGTCGCTGCTGCGCACCGCGGGGCTGATCGTGTTCATTTCCGTTGTGGCGGTGACGTTTTCGCTCGCGGCGCGGGCCACCGGCGGCGTCGACCGCGAGCAGCGCCGCGCCCTGCCGGGCCGGATGGCGCATTCGCTGATCCCGATCGTGGTGGGCTACATCTTCGCGCACTACCTGTCCTACCTCGTCGAGCGCGGCCAGCAGGCCGTGATCGCGCTGGCCGATCCGTTCGGCCGCGGCTGGAACCTGTTGGGGCTGGCGCATTTTCACGTCGCGTACGTGCTGTCGGCGCATCCCCCGGTGCTCGCCGGGATCAAGGTGGCGTCGGTGGTGACCGGCCACATCGTGGCGGTGGTCGCCGCGCACGACCGGGCGCTGCGGCTGCTGCCGGCCGGCCATCAGCTCACCGGGCAGCTCACCATGATGCTGGTCATGGTCGGCTACACGTTCACCGGCCTGTACCTGCTGTTCGGGGGCTAGCCGGCGATCGGGTGCTCGACCTTCTTGTTGCCGTCCCAGCGGCGCAGGCCGGCGAAGCGGCCGTCGAGCTGCGTCGGGCGGCCCGCGATGCGCAGCGCCCGCCCGAGCTGGGGCCCGCCGACCCGGCGGGCCAGCGTCACGTGCGCGGTCCACTGACCGGGCAGGCTGTTGGACATCGACGCCGGCTCCAGGTGCGGACCGCACACCCGGTGCACCTCGGCGTGCAGGGTCAGCAGTTCGCTGGTCGGCACGATCAGCCGCGCGAACACGACGTTCGCCCGGCCGAACAGCACCGGTGCCCCGACAGCACAGTCCAACGGCAACCGTCCGGCGAGAGGACTGAGTAGCTCGTCGACTTGCGCGTCGATGCGTTCGGCGACGGCCAGCGTCACGTGCGGCCGGCTGGCCGGGGCCTGGCTGGGGATGCCGGCGCCGGCCAATTCGCGCCAGATGCCGCGAATGGCCGCCTCGGTGTCGGGGTCGAAGACCAGCTCGATGGAATGGACCATCAGCGCACCAGCGCGCTCACCCAGTCGCGGTCGAATGCCGCGGCGCTCATGGCCGCGAAGTCCGGCGCGGATGCGGCGCCGGCGGGCAGCGCGGCCCGCACCGGGGCCAGCTCGCCCAGCGCCGACCGGTTCGACGTCTCCACCAGGCCGGGCTGGGCCGGCCAGCTGCCGATCACCAGGCCCGCGCACGGAACACCATGCGCGGCAAGGGATTCCAGGGTCAGCGCGGTGTGGTTGAGGGTGCCCAGCTCGGCGCTGACCACGACGAGCGCCGCGGCACCCAGCCCGACGGCGATGTCGCGCAGCGTGACGCCGGCGCCGGCGAGTTCGACCAGCAGGCCGCCCGCGCCCTCGACCAGCGTCAGCCGCCCCGGGCGGTCCAGGTCGCGGATGAGCCGCGATACCTCCTCGCCGGTGGGCAGCGGTATTCCCGACTGCTCGGCCGCGGCGGCCGGGGCCAGGGGCAGCGGATACCGCGCCAGGCCGGCGAGTTCGGTCACCCCGGACAGCCGGCCCACCTCGGCGAGGTCGTCGTCGCCGGCGTCGGTGCCGGTCTGGACGGGTTTGCACACCGCCACATCGATGCCCGCCTGACGGGCGTGGCAGGCCAGCGCCGCGGTGACGACCGTCTTGCCCACCCCGGTGCCGGTGCCGGTGACGACCAGAACGGTCAACGGCGCGCCTTAAACACGTCCCGCGAGCACGTCCGTCAGCACCCGGCGCGCCGTCTCGAGGTCGTCGGCGTCCAACGACGCGCGCGCGGACAGGCGCAGCCGCGACGTCCCCGCGGGCACCGTGGGCGGCCGGAAGCAGCCGACCTTGACGCCGGCGTCGAGGCAGGCGTTGGCGGCGGCCAGCGCCACCTCCGGGTCGCCCAGGATCACCGACACGACAGCCGACTGCGGTACGTCCGGCACGTCGCACGTTTCGGCCAGGAAGCGGGCGTGGCGCAGCACCGCATCCGGCCGCCAGGCCTCGACCCGCAGCACGCGCAGCGCGGCCCGGGCGGCGCCGACCGCCGCCGGGGCCAGGCCGGTGTCGAAGATGAACGGGCGGGCCGCGTCGATCAGGTGGGCGCGCACCGCCGTCGGGCCGAGCACCACCCCGCCCTGGCTGCCGAGCGCCTTGGACAGCGTCGTGGTCATCACGACGTCGGGCGCGCCCGCCAGGCCGAGCTCGTGCAGCAGCCCGCGCCCGCCGCCGCGCACGCCGAGGCCGTGCGCCTCGTCGACGATGAGCAGCGCGCGGTGGCGGCGGCACACCTCGTGCAGTTCGCGCACGGGGGCCAGCGAGCCGTCGGCGCTGAAGACGGAGTCGGTGATGACGACGGCGCGCTCCTCGTCGCGGGAGCCCAGGGCCGCGTCCACGGCGGCCACGTCGCGGTGCGGCGTCACCCGCACCCGGGCGCGCGACAGCCGGCACGCGTCCACCAGCGAGGCGTGCGAGAGGGCGTCGGACACCAGCAGCGAACCGGGGCCGGACAGGCCGACGACGGCCCCCAGGTTGGCGGTGTATCCGGAGGAGAACAGCAGGCCCGAGGCGGCGCCGACGAAGTCGGCGAGCTCGGACTCGAATTCCTGGTGCAGCTCGGTGTCGCCGGTGACCAGCCGAGAGCCGGTGGCCCCGGCGCCCCACATGCGCAGCGCCGCAACGCCGCCCTCGATCACGTCGGGGTGCTGGGACAAACCGAGGTAGTCGTTGGACGCCAGGTCCAGCTCGGTCGTGACGGCGGGGCGCGGGCGAAGCGAGCGACGCAGCCCGGCCTCGCGGCGCTGCCCCTCTACCGCGTCCAGCCAGGCCAGCGGCGACGTCTCGATCGGTGCCCGCGGGAAGGCGTTCATGGGCGTTCAGCCTACGGGGGGCGGCATCGGCCGTCGCTACGGTGTGATGACCTGCCCGGGGTTGCCGGGGCTCCCGCCGGTCCCGCCGGCCGCGCCACCGGTCCCAACGGTGGTATTGCCCGGAGTGATCGAGAAGACGTTGCCGCCGTTGCCGCCGTTGCCGCCGGTGGCACCGCCGCCGCCGGTGCCGCCGGTGCCGCCGATGGAATGCCCCGTGGCCAAGTAGTTTTGCGCGGTGCCGCCCGTCCCGCCGGTACCGCCGACCGTGACGCCGAAGCCGCCGGTGCCGCCGAGCCCGCCGGTGGCGGTACCCCAGTCGGGCGGGTAGATCGCCAGGCCGTTGAAGGTGTCGACGGTGAAGTTGTAGGGCCCCATGATCGCGCCGCCGCCGTGGCCGCCGTTCCCCCCGGCGCCGACCGTACCGATGCCACCCTCGCCACCGGTGCCGCCGATGGCGGTTCCCCACCCCAGGTTGAACGCGACGCCGCCCGCGCCGCCGTTGCCGCCGCTGGCGCCCTGGCCGCCGGCCCCGCCGGTGCCGCCCAACCCGAAGCCGGCTCCGCCGGCCCCGCCGTCGCCGCCCTGGCCGGTGAGGCTCAGGCCGCCGGCGCCGCCGGTGCCGCCCTGCGGAACGCCCACGCCCAGTTCGGCGCCGCCGAGGAAGCCTGTGTTGCCGCCGGCTCCGCCGGTGCCGCCGGTCGCGTCGGTTGCGTTCCCGCCGGCCCCCCCGACGCCGCCGACACCCGACAGGAACCCACCGGGCCCGCCGGTCCCGCCGTTACCGCCGTTGATCCCGGAGGTGAGGGAGGCGCCGCCGGCGCCGCCGGCCCCGCCGTTACCGCCCCAGATGGCCGCCCCGCCGTTACCCCCGGCCGCCCCGGCGCCGCCCAGGCCCCCGGCGCCCCCGTTGCCGAAGATCCCGGCCTGCCCGCCGTTACCGCCGGCCACGCCGGCGAGGGTGGAATCCCAGCCCTTGCCGCCATTGCCGAGCAACAAGCCGGCGTTCTGGCCGTTCGGGCTGGTCTGCGTCCCATCGGCGCCGTTGAAAAACAGCGGGGCCCCCACCAGCTGCTGGCTGGTCTGGTTCAGCTCGTACATCACTGTCCCCAGGACGTCCGTCCTGGGCGGCGGCGCCGGCCCGGAGGCGTCAGCCACCGCGTTCCAAATCGGCGCGAAGATCGAGTACGGCGAGATGCTGGCCGCGTTGGTCGCCTCGGCCGCCGCGTACGCCCCGCCCGACCCCGTCAGGGCCTGGACGAACTGGGCATTGAACCCCGCCACTTGGGCGCTGAGCGCCTGAAACTCCTTCGCGGCGTCGGAGAACACCGACGCGACCGCGGCCGAAACCTCGTCGCCGGCGGCAGCAACCAAACCGGTGGTCGGGGTCGCCGCCGCCGCGTTCGCGGCGCTGACCGACGAGCCGATACTCGCCACCTTCGCCGCCACCGCCGCGAGCGCGTCCGGCGCCGCGATCAGATACGACATGGCTGACCTCCGAAGACCGCCTCGGGCTCGCAGGCCTGCACACGACGATCACAATCCACTGACCAAAGTGAAAACGTATCCCGTTGCACACGTGCCTTACAACGTTTCACGAGATTTGGTCCAACGCGTTTCGCACCCGCGGCGGCGGACCGGGAACGGAGATCATCCGACGTCCCGGGCGCCCGCGCTCGCCACCCACCGCGGTCACCGTTGCCAACACCGGTCATGATCGGCACACATAACGTCATTCATCTGATTCCGCCTCAATCGATCCTAAATCACGATCAGTCGCGGCATTCCCAACTTTGCGTATCTTCGAGCGTCAAGGCGAAAGTCGCGAATACGCGCCGGTGCCGCGCCGCGCGTCCGGCGGGCCGCCACGTCGGCGCGGCGAAGGCCGTCCGGCCCGATTTCGCGTCGGGTCGCCGGCGCCGCGAAAACCGGCCACCCGCAATTTCCCCGGCTCCCCCGCGCTCGCCTCTTCGCCTCCGGTTCGGGCTGGTGAGGTCGAATTACCGGTCCCCGCCGGCGTCACTGTGGGCAAACGAAGTGAAAATCAGAATTTGCGTCAGGGGCAATTCGGCGGCCCGAAAAAGGAATTTGCCCTCCCGGAGCCGGAGGACTCGTACCATCCACCCTTCTGCCCGCCGGGGTCGGTACCAGATGCCATGTTATGCAGGGCGATCAGTTCGTAACGTCCGGACGTGCCTTCATTTTCGGTCGATAGTTGTCAACGTGAAAATGTTTACTGGATCCATTCTCACTAGACGGATGTTTAATAACGAAATGCCGTGACAAAAATTGCTAAAACCCGCTCTCAGATGGAGAATTACCGATACTGGATGCGTGATGCGCGATCGGGGGAGCATGGACGAGGACGACTTTCTGATCGCCGTAGGGGAAGCGGCGCAGGACGCGGTCTGGAAGACGCAGCACCCGCTCACCCACCACTTGGCGGAGGACGACCCGCGCCGGGTGCAGTATCTGCGCGAGTACCAGATGTCGGTAGGTCGCCAGGTGCTCGGCGCGATCGAGAAGCTGCGGCGCGGCGGTTCCTGCCAAGACACGCCCCGCGAATGCGCGCCCGTACTGCCGCCGAAGACGGATTTTGCGCTGCTGCGGGTCGCGCAGGAGCACCTGCGCCCTTAATCCCATAAGCCTTCGCCGCCACTTCGGCACGATCGCCGGGCCTCGTGCGAGGCAATGTCACATTCGCCCACATCCGCCGGGTAGGCGACGGTAGTTTCAGTCTGTGCCGCCGGCGTGCCCGCCGGCGCGAAGGCCGCGCTATTTGCGTGCCGTGCGGACGGACGAAGGAGTATGGGTGAAAACCATTCCCAAGATGCTGGTCTTCGCTGTTGTCGAGTTCGTCATGTTCGGCACGATGCTGTTTTTCCCGGCGGGCACATTCAATTACTGGCAGGCATGGGTTTTTCTGGTAGTGGTCGGCGTCGCGGCCTGGATCCCCGCCGTGTACTTGTTGCGGGTGAATCCCGCCGCGCTCGAGGCCCGGATGCGTGGCGGGCCGGCGGCCGAGGGCCGGATGGCGCAGCGGGTGATCATCGCCGGCTTGTACGCGTCGCTGGCGGCGATGGTCGTGGTCAGCGCCCTTGACCATCGCTTCGGCTGGTCGCCGGTGCCGACGGCGATCTGCGTGGTCGGAGACGTTCTGGTCGCCATCGGTCTGGGTGTGGTCGCGATGGTGATCATTCAGAACAGCTACGCCTCGGCGACCGTCCAGGTGCAGGCGGACCAAAAGGTCGTCTCCAGCGGCCTCTACGGGCTGGTCCGGCACCCGATGTACACCGGCAACGTGATCATGATGGTCGGCATCCCCCTGGCGCTCGGTTCTTACTGGGGACTGGTTTTCGTCGTCCCCGGCCTGCTCGTGCTGGCCTCACGCATCCGCGACGAGGAGAAGCTGCTCCAAAAGGAGCTGGACGGCTACCGCGAATACACGCAGAAGGTTCGCTACCGCCTCGTGCCGTCCATGTGGTAGCCGCGCGGTTCTACAGGTCCGGGATGACCGGAACTTCTTCCACCGAGCGCGCATGCCCGCCCAACCGCTGACTCAGGCGCCGGACGGACGGGGCCTCGAATAGGGCGGTCACCTCGAGGTTGGCGTCGAGGGCCGTGTTGATCGTGGCGGTGGCCCGCATCGCGGCGAGGGAATCCCCGCCGAGGTCGAAGAACGACTCGTCGACTCCGACGCGGTCCACGCCGAGCACCTGCGTGTAGATGCCGGTCAAGATCTGCTCGACCAGGCTGGTCGGGGCGTGGTGACCGTCGCCGTTGTGGTGGTGGTGCCGGGGTCCCGACACCGCCGGCTGGACCGCCGGCGCGTGGTTGTTCGACCTGTCCGCGCGCGCGTGCTTGCCCTCGTCCTGAAGATCGACCGACGACAAGGGTCGCGCCGGGTCGGTGGTCATGGCGACCAACGTCTCCCTGAAGCGCTCGATCAGTGCCTCGATGTCGGCCGGGTCGAAGACGTCCGCGCGGAATTGGACGTGCAGCTCCAATTCGCGGCCCGGCACCGCCTGGACGGTCAGCGGGTAGTGGTAGTAGTCGCGGTTGCTGATCTCGGTGACGGCCAACCCGTCCGTCCCCGACAACGCCGCAGCGTCGGCCGGGTAGTTCTCGTACACGAAAACGGTGTCGAAGAGCCTTCCGTGGCCGGTGACACGGTGCACCTCGCTCAGCGCCAGGTGCTGGTGGTCCAGCGTGCGGTTGTGGTCGCCTTGCAGTTGATCAAGCAGGTCGGTGGCGGTGGTCTCCCGCGTGATGGTCGCCCGCACCGGCACCGTGTTGATGAACAGGCCCACCATCGAGTCGGCGCCCGGCACCTCGGCGGGCCGTCCCGAGACCACGGCGCCGAAGGCGACGTCGCGCTGACCGGTCAGCCACGTCAGTAGCTGCGCCCAGGCGGCCTGCAGGACGGTGCTCACGGTGGTGTGGCGCGAGCGCGCCAACTCGCCCAGCGCCCGTGTGGTCTCTTCGGAAACGCGGAACGATGCGACGCCGCGCCGGCCCAGCCCGAACCAATCCGGCGGCCCGACCAGGGTGGGGGCTTCAAAGCCGGCGAACATCTCCCGCCACACCGCGCGGGCGGCGTCGAGGTCTCGACCGGCCAGCCAGGACACGAACCTGCGATACGACCCCGCCGCGGGCAGCCGTTGCCCGTAGTAGCTGGCGAACAACTCGCCCAGCAGGATCGGCAGCGACCACCCGTCCAGCACGATGTGGTGGTTCGTCAGCACAAACCGGTGCCGGTCTTCCGCGGTGCGGATGAGGGCGACCCGCAGGGCCGGGTGGTCGGCCAGGTCGTAGACCGCCGCGCGTTCGGCGGCGCAGACCTGCTGGATCTGCTCATCGACGTCGACATCGCCCTCGGTGAGGTCGACATAGCGCCAGGGCACCACGGGATCGGCCGGGATGATCTGCACCGGCTGGTCGAACCGCGCGCTGAAGCGGGCCGCCAGGTTGGGGTGGCGGGCGACGACCGTGTGCACGGCGTCGCGCAGGCGGTGCTGGTCGAGCCGGCCACTGAGCGCGACGTCGAGCTGCACCGCGTACACGTCGTCGCCGCCCTGGGCGGTGCTGGCGTGAAACAGCAGCCCCTGCTGCAGGGGGGTCAGCGGCAGCACGTCGGCGATGCGGTACTGGCGCGCGAGCTCGTCGATCTGCAGCTGGGTCAACCGCGCGGGCGCGATGTCCGACGGCGTCAACCCGCCGCCACCGCCCCGCACGTGCGCGCAGATGCCGGCCAGCGCGTCGAACCACAGCCGGCTGAGCCGGCTGACCTGCGACTGATCCAGGGCCGACGGCGCCCACGTCCAGCCCGCCCGCAGGCGCGGACCGGTCTCGGCGTCCAGGGTGCCGGCGTTGAGCTCCACGGTGTGCATCAGCGGCATGGGGGTCGCCGCGGCGACGCCCGTCACCGACCAGCCGTCCTGGCGGATCTCCCAGATGTCGCCGGACACCTCGGTCGCCGCGGCGCCCAGCCGCCCCAGGTAGTTGAACCCGATCGTGGGGTCGGCGCCGTCCAGGTCGACGTCGCCGTTCAGGTAGCGCAGCACGCCATAGGTCAGGCCGTCCGGCAGGGCCCGAAGCTGCTCTTTGGCGTCTTTGATGACCGCCCCGAGCCCCGCGTCGCCGGCCAGGACCTGCGCCCAGTCCAGCCCGCCCACCGCGAGCGCCACCGGATACTTGGTGGTGAACCATCCGACCGTGCGCGACAGGTCGATATAGGGGTCCAGCTCCTCCTGGCGCCCGTGCCCCTCCGCGTCGATCACGACGGGCGCGCCGGTCCCCAGGAACTCGGCGCACGCCAAAGCGAATGCGATCAGCAGGATTTCGTGGATCCCGGCGTGGAACGCCGCCGGGACCTCACCGAGCAGCATCCGGGTGGTCTCGGCGTCCAGCTCCACCGACAGGTTCCCGGCGGTCGCGTAGGTGTCCACCGCCGGCTGCACCGCCGGCAACTGCGCGGGCAACGCGGCGATCTGCCGCCACGCGGGCGCGAGCCGCACCACCTCGGAGCGGTGGGCGTATTCGGCCAGCAGCGCGGCCCACCGGGCGAACGACGTCCTCGGCGCCGGCAACACCACCTGCTGCCCGCCGCGGTGCTGGGCCCACGCCAGGTTGAGGTCCTCGAGCAGGATCCGCCACGACACCCCGTCGACCGCCAGGTGGTGAACGATCAGCAGCAACTGGCCGGTGGGGGCCGCCCACAGCGCGCTCAGCATCACGCCGGCGGCCGGGTCCAGCCGCGACCGGGCCGCCAAAACCGCGTCGTCGGAGAGCACGTCCACCGTCTGCAGGCACCCGCGCGCGTCCACCGAACCGGGCTCGGGCACCGTCACCGACCACCCGTCGGCGCCGTCCGTGTCGTTGCTGTCGACGCGCAGCCGCAACGTCGCGTGCCGGTCGAGCAGGGCCTGCAGCACGGCAACCACGTCGGACGAGGTCACCCCCACCGGGGCCTGCACCAGCACGGTCTGGTTGAACTCGTCCACCGGGCCGTCGACGCTCTCCAGCCAGCGCATGATCGGGGTCGCCACCACCGGGCCGACGCCCTCGTCGATCACCTCGGCGTCGTCGGCGACCACCCCGGCGACCCGGGCCAGCTTTGCCACGGTCTGCTCGACGAAGATGTCGCGCGGCCGGCACACCACGCCGGCGGCGCGCGCCCGCGCCACCACCTGCATCGACAGGATGCTGTCCCCGCCGAGCTCGAAGAACGACTCCTCGACCCCGACCCGCTCCAGCCCCAGCACCTGGGCGTAGATGCCGGCCAGGATCTCCTCGACCGCATCGGCCGGGGCGCGGTAGTGGTCGACGTCCTGATACTCCGGGGCAGGCAGCGCGCGGGTGTCGAGCTTGCCGTTGACCGTCAGCGGCAGCGCGTCCAACGCCACCACGGCGGCCGGAACCATGTACGCCGGCAGGCGATCGGCCAGCGCGGCGCGCACCTCGGCCAGGTCCACCGGCCCGGTCACGTACCCCACCAGGCGCTTGTCGCCGGGGCGGTCCTCGCGGGCGATCACCACCGCCTGCTCGACGCCGTCCAGGCCGTTCAGCGTCGCCTGGACCTCACCCAGCTCGATGCGGTAGCCGCGGATCTTGACCTGCTCGTCGGCGCGGCCCATGTACCGCAGCTGACCGTCGGCGCCCCAGCACATCAGGTCCCCGGTGCGGTACATGCGCTCACCCGGCCCGCCGAACGGGCACGCGACGAACCGCGTCCCGGTCAAACCCGCGCGGCCGATGTAGCCGTGCGCCAACCCGGCGCCGGCGACGTACAACTCCCCGACCACGCCGGGCGGCACCGGCTGCAACGAGCCGTCGAGCACGAAGAACCCGAGGTGGGCCAGCGGCACGCCGATCGGGCTCACGGCGACGTCGACGTCGTCGGCGACGATCTCGCGGAACGAGGCGTGCACCGTCGTCTCGGTGATGCCGTACATGTTGATCAACCGGGGCCGGGCCGGGTGGCTCTCCAACCACGCGCGCAGCCGCTGCGGTTCGAGCGCCTCGCCGCCGAACACCACGGCCTCCAGCTCCAGCTGAGAGCCCAGCTCGGGCTGCAGCGCGTCGGCGGCCTGCAGGGCGTAGAACGCCGACGGGGTCTGGCTCAGGACGCTGACCCGTTCGGCCACCAGCAGCGCGTGCAGGTCTTCGGGCGAGCGCACCACCGAGTCGGGCACCACCACCACGCGGCCGCCGTAGAGCAGCGCGCCCCAGATCTCCCACACCGAGAAGTCGAACGCCAACGAGTGGCACTGCGTCCACACCCGACCCGGGAGGTCCATGTCACCGGCCAGCGTCGCAAGCAGCCGGGTCACGTTGCGATGCGGGACCGCCACGCCCTTCGGGGTTCCGGTGGTGCCCGACGTGTAGATGATGTAGGCGACGTCGTCTGGGCAGGCCACCGACGGTGCGGCGCCGGCGGCGGGCTCACCGGCGGCATCCGCGGCGTCTTGGACGTCGATGATCAGCAGGTCGCGTCCGGCCAGCCGCGGGCGGTACTCCGCGGTGGTGATCGCGGCGATCGGCGCGGCATCGCCGAGCACGAACTGCATCCGGGCCTCCGGCACCGCCGGGTCGATCGGCACGTACGCCGCCCCGGTCTTCACCACCGCCAGGATCGCCACGATCGCGTCGGCCGAACGGGGCAGCAGCAGCGCCACGCGCCGGCCCGGCCCCACGCCGCCGCCGGACAGCCGGTGCGCCAACCGGTTTGCCGCCTCGTCGAGCTCGCGGTAGGTCAGCGAGCGACCCTCGCAGGTCACCGCCGCCGCGTCGGGCACCCGGGCCACCTGCGCGGCGAACAGCTGCGGAATCGACACCGGCGGGCTCACCGGCTCGGTCAGCGCCGCCCGGTTGCCCCAGTCCGCCAGCCGGGTGCGCTCGACGTCGTCGAGCACGCCGATCGACGACACCCGCCGGGCCGGGTCGGCGGTCATCTCGGCCAGCACGCGCTGGAATCGC
Source organism: Mycobacterium sp. NGS34 (assembly GCF_059812845.1). NCBI lineage: Bacteria > Bacillati > Actinomycetota > Actinomycetes > Mycobacteriales > Mycobacteriaceae > Mycobacterium > Mycobacterium sp. NGS34. Next base: position 166,041 of record NZ_JCALDM010000010.1, on the reverse strand, counting down.
TCGAGCAGGGTTTCGATGCTGGCCGCGTCGAACACGTCGGTGCGAAATTCCACCACCCCGCCGATGCCGGCCGGCTCGCCGTCCGCGTCCAGGTGTTCTTCCAGCGCAAAGGCCAGGTCCATGCGGGCGGTGCCGGTATCCACCGGCATCTGGGTGAGCTCCAGCTCCCCCGACGCGAACCGGGCGGTGGGGTCGCCGGTGGTGTCGTGCAGGGTCCGCCAGGCCAGCATCACCTGTACGAGCGGGTGGTGCGTGAGCGATCGGGTGGGGTTCAGCCGCTCGACGACCACTTCGAAGGGCACGTCCTGGTGCTCGTAGGCGGCCAGGCTGCGCGCCCGCACCTGGGCCAGCAGGTCGGCGACGGTCGGGTCGCCGGTCACGTCCACGCGCAACACCAACGTGTTGACGAAGAAACCGACCAACTCGTCGAGCGCGGGGTCGCGGCGCCCTCCGATCGGGAACCCCACCGCCACATCGGAACTCGCGCTGAGCTTGGCCAGCAGCACCGCCAGCGCCGCCTGCATCACCATGAAATTGGTCGCGTTGTGTTCGCGGGCCACCCGCACGACCTGCCGCTGCAACTCGACGGGCAGGCGCACCGCCACGCTGGCGCCCCGTTGGTCGGCCACCGGCGGGTAGGGCCGGTCGGTGGGCAGGCCGAGCCGCTCGGGCATCCCCGCCAGCGCCTGCTGCCAGTACTCCAGCTGCGCGGCGATCGGGCTGTCGGGATCGGTGAGATCGCCGAATTGCGCGCGCTGCCACAGCGTGTAATCGATGTACTGCACCGGCAGCGGCGTCCAATCGGGGGCCTGCCCCACACAGCGGCTGGCATAGGCCACGGCGATGTCACGCACCAGCGGGGGGATCGACAGGCCGTCGGCGGCGATGTGATGCACCAGGGCGACCAGCACGTGCTCGTCGTCGGCGACACGGAAAAGCTTTGCGCGCAAAGGGATCTCGGCGGCTAGATCAAAGCTGTGCCGCGCGGTCTCCTCGATGGCCTCCTGCAGCCGGCCCGGCGACCACCCGGTCGCGTCGACCACGCCCCAACCGAAGTCGGCCCGCTCGGCGGGCAGCACCAGCTGCTGCGGTATTCCGTCGGGGGCGGTGAACAGCGTGCGCAGGCTTTCGTGGCGGCCCACCACGTCGGCCAGGGCCGCGCAGAACGCGTCGGCGTCCAGCGGCCCGCGCAGTCGCAGCGCGACCGCCAGGTTGTACACCGGCGACGGGCCCTGCAGCTGGTCGATGAACCACAAGCGGTTCTGCGCGAAGGACAGGGGCACCACCGCGGGCCGCGGTCCGGCCACCAACGGCTCAAGCACGCCCTCGCCGCCGTGGATGCGCGTCGCCAACTGGGCCACGCTGGGCGCCTCGAACACGGCGCGCACCGCGACGGCGGCGCCCAGGCCGCTGTTGATCGCGGCGACCAGACGCATCGCCGACAGCGAATCCCCGCCCAGGTCGAAGAACGAGTCGTCCACCCCGACCCGCTCCACGCCCAGCACCTGGGCATAGATGCCGGCCAGGATCTCCTCGGTCGGGGTGGTCGGTGCGCGGTAACGGTCGGTGGCCTCGTAGTCCGGCGCGGGCAAGGCCCGGGTGTCGAGCTTGCCGTTGACCGTCAACGGCAGCGCCGCCAACGCCACCACCGCGGCGGGAACCAGGTAGGCGGGCAGCCGCTCGGCCAGCGCCGATCGCACCGCGGCCGGGTCCGCGGTCCCGGTGATGTATCCGACGAGGCGCTTGTCGCCGGGACGGTCCTCGCGGGCGACCACCACCGCCTGCTCGACGCCGTCGCACGCGGCCAGCGCGGCCCGGACTTCGCCCGGTTCGACGCGATAGCCGCGGATCTTGACCTGCTCATCGGCGCGGCCCAGGTATTGCAGCTGGCCGTCCGCGCGCCACCGCACCAGGTCGCCGGTGCGGTACATGCGCGTCCCGGGCGCGTCCGCGCCGGCGAACGGGCAGGCCACGAAGCGCGACGCGGTCAGCCCCGTCCGGCCGACGTACCCGACGCCCACGCCCCGACCGGCCACATAGAGTTCCCCGACGACGCCGGCCGGCACCCGGCGCAACGACTCGTCCAGGACGAACAGCGCCGCCGTCGACACCGGCCCGCCGATCGGGGCCGCCCCGGTCCCCGCCCGCAGCGGCGCGCTCATCGAGGCGTACACCGTGGCCTCGGTGGGCCCGTAGGCGTTGATCACCACCCGCCCGGGCGCCCATTGGTCCACCACCTCGGCCGAGCACGCCTCGCCGCCGAGCAGCAACGCCTCGGCCTCCAGCCCCTGCGGGGACAGGGCGGCCACCGCCGACGGGGTTTGGGTGAGCACGTTGACCCGTTCACGGGCCAGCAGGTCGTGGAAATCGTCCGGCGAGACGACGACCGACTGCGGCACCACCACCAGCCGCCCCCCGCCGAGCAGCGCGGCCCAGATCTCCCACACCGAGAAGTCGAAGGCATACGAATGGCATTGTGTCCACACCTGGGCCGTCGGCAGCGACGTGGGCGTCGACGGCGCCAGGTGCGCCAGGTTGCGGTGGGCGATGGCCACGCCCTTGGGTGTTCCGGTGGTTCCCGACGTGTAGATCAGGTAGGCGACGTCGTCGGCCGACGGCGCCGGCGGCGCGGTGGTGGGCTGGTTTTCGACGGCGGGGTCGTCGATGTCGATGACCGTCAGGTCCCGCCCGGCCAGCCGGTCGGCCAGGCCGGCGGTGGTGACCGCGGCGACGGGCGCGGCGTCGCCCAGCATGAAGTCGACCCGGGCCGCCGGAAGCGCCGGGTCGATCGCCAGGTAGGCCGCCCCGGTCTTCAGCACCGCCAGCATGGCCATGACGGCCTGGGCCGACCTCTCCATCAGCAAGGCGACGCACGCACCGGGGCCGACGCCATGGCCGGACAGCAAGTGCGCGAACCGGTTGGCGGCCTCGTCGAGTTCCCGGTAGGTCATCGACCGGTCCCCGAAGGTCACCGCCGGCGCCTCGGGGGCGCGGGCCACCTGCGCGGCGAACAGCTCGGGCACCGACACCGCCGGGTCCCGCCGCGTCAGCACCGCGCGGTTGCCGACCTCGTCGAGGCGGGCGTGCTCGGCCTCGTCGAGCAGATCCACCGACGACAGCCGGCGCCCCGGATCCGCCGTCATGGCGGCCAACACCCGCTTGAGCCGCTCGACCAGCGTTTCGATGCTGGCGGCGTCGAAGACGTCGGTACGGAATTCCACCGCCCCGGCGATCCCGGCGGGCTCACCGTCGTCGGTCCACGTCTCACCGAGGGAGAAAGCCAGGTCGGTGCGGGCCGTCCGGGTGTCCAGCGGCAGCGGCGTGGCCTGCAACCCACCCAGGGCCAAGCCGGTCGGGCCCTGCCCCTGCCCGCCCTGCCAGGCCAGCATCACCTGGACCAGCGGGTGGTGCGTCAGGCTTCGGGTCGGGTTGAGCCTTTCGACGAGCACCTCGAAGGGCACGTCCTGGTGCTCGTATGCGGATAGGCTGCGCGCCCGCACCTGAGCGAGCAGCTCGGCGACGCTGGGATCACCGGCCAGATCAACCCGCAACACCAGGGTGTTGACGAAGAAGCCGACCAGTTCGTCCAGCGCCGGGTCCCCGCGCCCGGCGATCGGAAACCCTACGGACACATCGGAACTCGCGCTGAGCTTGGCCAGCAACACGGCCATGGCGGCCTGCATCACCATGAAACTGGTGGCGTTGTGTTCCCGGGCCACCCGGGTGACCTCCCGCTGCAGCTCGGCGGGCCAGTCCACCGACACGCTCGCGCCGCGGTAGTCCGCGACCGGCGGGTAGGGCCGGTCGGTGGGCAGCTGCAGGTGCTCCGGCATTCCGGCCAGCGCCTCCTGCCAGTAGGCCAGCTGCGCGGCGATGCGGCTGTCGCTGTCGCCGAGATCGCCGAGCTGCGCGCGCTGCCACAGCGTGTAGTCCGCGTACTGCACCGCCAGGTCGGCCCAGTCGGGTGGTTGCCCCACCCGCCGGCTCGCGTAGGCCACCCCGAGATCGCGCACCAGCGGGGCGATCGACGCACCGTCGGCGGCGATGTGGTGCACCACGGCCACCAGCACGTGTTCGTCGTCGGCGACCCGGAAAAGCCTTGCCCGCATGGGGATCTCGGCCGCCAGGTCGAACGGGTGATGGGCCACCTCGTCGAGGGCCTCGGCCAGCCGGCTCTCCGGCCAGCCGGTGGCGTCGACGACGGACCAACCGAAGTCGGCCCGATCGGGCGGCACGATCAGCTGGCGCGGGACGCCGTCGTGTGCGGCGAACAGCGTGCGCAGGCTCTCCTGCCTGGCCACCACGTCGGCCAGCGCCGCGCCCAACGCGTCCTCTTCGAAGGCGTCCATCCGCCCGCGTAGCCGCAGGGCGACCGCCATGTTGTAGATCGTCGACGGGCCCTGGAACTGGTCGATGAACCACAGCCGGCTCTGGGCGAACGACAGCGGGATCACCGCGGGCCGCTCCACGGCGGACCAAGATGCCAGCGGCTCCAACCGGGCGTCGTCCCCGCCGATCCGCGTCGCCAACTGGGCGACCGTGGGCGCCTCGAACAGCGTGCGCACCGACAGACCGGCGTCCAGGCCGCTGTTGACCGCGGCGATCAGGCGCACGGCCGACAGCGAATCCCCGCCGAGGTCGAAGAACGACTCGTCGACCCCGACCAGTCGCGGCGGCTGCACGCCCAGCACCTGCGCGTAGATGCCGGCCAGCAGCTCCTCGACCGCGTTGGTCGGGGCGCGATAGGGGCCGCCATCCTGGTATTCGGGCGCGGGCAGGGCCCGGGTGTCGAGTTTGCCGTTGACCGTCAGCGGCAGCGCCTCGATCACCATCACCGCGGCCGGCACCATGTACGCCGGGAGCCGCTCGGCCAGCGCCGCGCGCGCCGACGCCGCGAACGACACCGGATCGGTGGGGCCGGTGACGTAGCCCACCAGCCGCTTGTCCCCGGGCCGGTCCTCGCGGGCGATCACCGCCGCCTGCTTGACGCCGTCCAGCGCGCCCAGCGCCGCCTGGATTTCGCCGAGTTCGATGCGATACCCGCGGATCTTGACCTGCTTGTCGGCGCGCCCCACGTACCGCAGCTGCCCGTCGGCGCCCCACCACACCAGGTCCCCGGTGCGGTACATCCGCTGTCCCGGCTCGCCGAACGGGCAGGCCACGAACCGCGTCGAGCTCAGCGCCGGCCGGCCCACGTAGCCGTCCGCCACCCCGGCCCCGGCCACGTACAGCTCCCCCACCACGCCCGCCGGGACCGGCCGCAGCCACCCGTCGAGGACGAAAAATCCGAGATGGGCCAGCGGCACGCCGATGGGGCTGGCGATGCTGTCGACGTCGCCGGCGACGATCTCCCGGAACGACGCGTGCACGGTCGTCTCGGTGATGCCGTACATGTTGATCAGCCGCGGCAGACCCGGGTGGTTGTCCAGCCAGCCCCGCAGCCGCTGCGGTTCGAGCGCCTCGCCGCCGAACACCACGGCCTCGAGCTTGAGGCGGGGTTCCGGCTCGGGCTGCGCCGCGTCGGCGGTCTGCAGCGCATAGAACGCCGACGGGGTCTGGCTCAACACGGTGACCTCTTCGGCCACCAGTAAGGCGTGCAGGTCCTGCGGCGAGCGCACCACCGCGTCGGGCACGATCACCAGCCGGCCGCCGTAGAGCAGCGCCCCCCAGATCTCCCACACCGAGAAGTCGAAGGCCAGCGAGTGGCACTGCGACCACACCTGGCCCGCCAGCTCCAGGTCGACGTCCAGCGTCTCCAGCAGCCGGGTCACGTTGCGATGCGGGATCGCCACGCCCTTGGGGGTTCCGGTCGTGCCCGACGTGTATATGAGGTAGGCGATGTCGTCCGGGGTCGGCGCCGGCAGCGGAGTGCTGGGCTGGCCGTCGATCGCGGGGTCGTTGATGTCGATGACCGCCACGTCGCGCCCGGCCAGCCGATCGGCCAGCCCGGCGGTCGTGATCACCGCGACCGGCGCCGCATCGTCGAGCACGAACCCCATCCGGGCCGGCGGCACCGTCGGGTCGATCGGCACGTACGCCGCGCCGGTTTTCAGCACGGCCAACATCGCGACGACCGCGTCGGCCGACCGCGGCAACAGCAGCGCCACGCGCTGCCCCGGACCCACACCCTGGTCGGCCAACAGGTGCGCCAGCCGGTTGGCCGCCTGCTTGACCTCGCGGTAGGTCCACGTACGGTCCCCCGCGCTGATCGCCACCGCCTCGGGTGTGCGCGCCACCTGCGCGCCGAACAGCACCGGAATAGACACCGGCACGCCGACTGGCTGGGTCAAGCCCGCGCGATTCCCCCACCTCTCGAGCTGCGCGTGCTCGGCGGCGTCGAGCACGTCCATCGAGGACAACCGCCGGCCCGGGTCGGCCGTCATCGCCGCCAGCACCCGCTTGAACCGCTCGATCAGCGTCTCGATCTCGGCCGCGCCGAACACGCCCGTGTCGAATTCCACCCGCAGACCCATTTCGGTGCCCGGCATGGCCTGGACCGCGAGCGGGTAGTGGTTGTACTCGCGGTGGGTGAAATCGGTGATGGCCAACCCTTGGTCACCTTGGCCGCCCGACAGCGCGGCCGCGTCCAGCGGGTAGTTCTCGTACACGAAAATCGTGTCGAACAGGTGGTCCTGGCCGGTGACGCGGTGCATCTCGCTGAGCGCCAGGTGCTGGTGGTCGATCGTGTGGCTGTAGGCGTTCTGCAGCTGATCGAGCAGGTCGGCGGTGGTGGTGTTCGCCGTGATGCTGGCCCGCACCGGCACCGTGTTGATGAACAGGCCCACCATCGAGTCCGCGCCCGGCACCTCGGGCGGCCGTCCCGAGACCGTCGTGCCGAAGGCGACGTCGTGGCGGCCGGTCAGCCACATCAGCAGCTGGGCCCACGCGGCCTGCACCACGGTGCTGACGGTGGTGTGGCTGGTACGCGCCAGCTCGCCGAGCGCCCGCGTGGTCTGCTCGGGCACCCGGAACGACGCGACGCCCCGCGGCCCCAGGCCCAACCGCCCGGCCGGGGCCACCAACGTGGGGGTGTCGAATCCGGCCAGCACCTCGCGCCAGGCCTCGCGGGCGGCATCCAGGTCGCGACCGGTCAGCCACGTCACGTAGCTGCGATACTTCGCCGCCGCGGGCAGCCACTGCCCGTGATAGCTGGCGAAGATCTCCCCCACCAGGATCGGCAGCGACCAGCCGTCCAGCACGATGTGGTGATTGGTCAGCACCAGCCGGTGCTGATCCTCGGCGGTGCCGATGAGCGCGGCGCGGAAGGCCGGCTGGTTGGTGAGATTGCAGACCGCGGCGCGTTCGGCCGCGCACACCTGCCGGATCTGTTCGTCGAGGTCCGGGCCGCACCCGCGCAGGTCGACGAAGCGCCAGGGCGCCACGGGATCGGCCGGGATGATCTGCACCGGCTGGTCGAACTTGTCGGAGAACCGGGCCGCCAGGTTGGGGTGGCGGGTGACCACCGCCTGCACCGCGTCGCGCAGGCGGTCCTGGTCGACCGGACCGCTCAGCGCGATCTCCAGCTGCACCGAATAGACGTCGTCGCCGCCCTCGGCGGTGATGGCATGGAACCACAGCCCCTGCTGCAAGGGGGTCAGTGGCAGTACGTCAGCTATCCGCATATTGCCGCTGCAGTTCGTCGATTTGCTGCTGGCTCAGGCCGGCGGCGATGTCGGAGGGCGTCAACCCGCCCCCGCCGCCGCGCACGTGCGCGCAGATGCCGGCCAACGCGTCGAACCACAGCCGGCTCAGCCGGGTGATCTGCGCGTGGTTCAGCGTGGAGGGCGCCCAGGTCCAGCGGGCGTGCAGCTGTGGTCCGGTGTCGGTGTCGACCGTGCTGGCGTTGAGCTCCACGGTGTGCATCAGCGGCATGGGGATGGCCGCGGCGACGTCGGTCACCGACCAGTCGCCCTGGCTGAGCCGCCACACGTCGCCGGACACTTCGCCCGCCGCGCCGAGCCGGCCCAGGTAGTTGAACCCGATCGGCGGGTCGGACGGGGCCAGGTCGACATCGGCGTTCAGGTAGCGCAACGCCCCGTAGGTCAAGCCGTCCGGCAGCGCGCGTAGTTGCTCCTTGGCGTCTTTGACGACCGCACCCAGCCTGGCGTCGCCGGCCACCACCCGCGCCCAGTCCAGGTCGCCGACCGCGACCGACACCGGGTACTTGGTGGTGAACCATCCGACCGTGCGGGACAGGTCGACGTGGGGCGCCAGTTCCTCCTGGCGCCCGTGACCCTCCACATCGATGACGATCGGGGCGCCGCCGCTGCCCACGAATTCCGCCATCGCCAGGGCGAACCCGATCAACAGGATCTCGTGCACCCCGGCGTGGAACGCCGCCGGCACCTCGTCGAGCAGCGCGCGGGTGGTCTCGGCATCCAGCTGCGCCGACAGGTTGCCGGCGCTCGCATAGGTGTCCGCCTCCGGACGCACCGGCGGCAGCGCCGCGGGCGCGGCCGCGATCTGGCGCCAGGCGTCGGCCTGCGCGACGACCTCCGGGCGGTACGCGTGCTCGGCCAACAGCGAAGCCCACTGGGCGAACGACGTCCCGGGCGCTGGCAACACCAATTCCTGCCCACCGCGATGCTGGGCCCAGGCGATGTTGAGGTCCTCGAGCAGGATCCGCCACGACACCCCGTCGACGGCCAGGTGGTGAACGATCAGCACCAACTGCCCGGTGTCACCCACCCACAGCGCGCTGAGCATCACCCCGGCCGCCGGATCCAGCCGCGACCGCGCCTCGACCACCGCCTCGTCGGACAACGCCGGCACCGCGACCAGGCATCGGCGGGCGTCGACGGAGGCGGCCTCCGGCACGGTCAGCGACCAGCCGCCGGCGCCGTCGTCCTCGACCCGCAGCCGCAGCGTGGCGTGCCGGTCGAGCACGGCCTGCAGCACCGCCACCACGTCGGCCTCCGTCGCCCCCGCCGGGGCCTGCACCGACACGGTCTGGTTGAACTGATCGACGGGCCCCTCGACACCGCGCAGCCAGCGCATGATCGGTGTCGCGTCCACCGGACCCACGCCGTCGTCGCCGAAATCGGCGTCACCGGTGGCGACTTCGGCCACCCGGGCCAGCTGGGCGACGGTCTGCTCGACGAAAATGTCCCGGGGCCGGCACACCACCCCGGCGGCCCGCGCACGCGCCACCACCTGCATCGACAGGATGCTGTCCCCGCCGAGCTCGAAGAACGACTCGTCGACGCCGACGCGCTCCAGCCCGAGGACCTGCGCGTAGATGTCGGCCAGGATCTGCTCGACCGCGTTGCCCGGCGCCCGGTAGCGGTCGACGTCCTGATACTCCGGCGCCGGCAGGGCCCGCTTGTCGAGTTTGCCGTTGACCGTCAGCGGCACCGCATCGATCACCACGACCGCGGCCGGCACCATGTACGCCGGCAACCGCTCGGCCAGCGCGGCGCGCGCGGCGGCCGGCTCGGTGGACCCGGTCACGTAGCCCACCAGCCGCTTGTCGCCGGGGCGGTCCTCGCGCGCGAGCACCACGGCCTGCTCGACGCCGTCCAGGTCGGCGAGGGCGGCTTGGACCTCACCCAGCTCGATGCGGAAGCCGCGGATCTTGACCTGCTCGTCGGCGCGACCCACATACCGCAGCTGCCCGTCGGCGCCCCACCACGCAAGGTCCCCGGTGCGGTACATGCGCGCCCCGGGCTCGCTGAACGGGCACGCCACGAACCGCGTCGACGTCAAACCCGGTCGCCGCCAGTAGCCGCACCCGGCGCCGCCGCCGGCCACGTACAACTCGCCGACCACCCCGGCCGGCACCTGCCGCATCCACCCGTCGAGCACGAAGAACGCGTACTGGCCCAACGGCACGCCGATGGGACTGGCGGAGCTGTCGACATCTTCGGGGAAGATCTCCCGGAACGACGCATGCACCGTCGTCTCGGTGGTGCCATACAGGTTGAGCAACCGCGGTGCTTCCGGGTGGTTGTCCAGCCAGGTCCGCAACCGCTGCGGTTCGAGCGCTTCGCCGGCGAAGATCACCGCCCGGAGCTGGAGCTGACGTGCCAGCTCGGGCGCGAGCGCGTCCGCGGTTTGCAGCGCGTAAAACGCCGACGGGGTCTGGCTCAAGACTTCGACCTGTTCCTTGGCCAGCAGCGCGTGGAAATCTTCGGGCGAACGCGCCACCGACTCGGGCACCACCACGAGGCGCCCGCCGGACAGCAACGCGCCCCAGATCTCGCACACCGAGACGTCGAAGGCCAACGAGTGCCACTGCGACCACACCTGCCCCGGCGACAGCTCGACGTCCAGGGACTCCAGCAGCCGGGTCACGTTGTGGTGGGTGATGGCCACGCCCTTGGGCACACCCGTCGTCCCGGAGGTGTAGATGAGGTAGGCGACGTTGTCCGGCTCCGGCACCGGCAGCGCCGTGCCGCACTCGGGGCCGACGGCGGGGTTTGCGAGCTCGGCGACGTCGACGATGAGCAGGTCGCGCCCGTCCAGCCGGTCGGCCAGGCCGGCGGCGGTGATCGCCGCGACCGGCGCGGCATCGTCGAGCATGAACTCGATTCGGGCGGCCGGCACTGCGGGGTCGATCGGCACGTACGCCGCCCCCGTCTTGAGCACCGCGAGGATCGCGACGATCGCCTCGGCCGACCGCGGCAACAACAGCGCCACCCGCCGACCCGGGCCCACCCCGTGCCCGGCCAGCAGCCGCGCCAACCGGTCGGCGCCCTGTTCAACCTGTCGGTAGGTCCACGACGATTCCCCGAACGTGATCGCCACCGCCTCCGGCGCGCGGGCGGCCTGCGCGGCGAACATCGCCGGGATCGACTGCGAAGCGGTTGCCGGCCGGCTCAACACCGCGCGGTTACCCCAGCCGTCGAGCCCGGCGAGCTCGGCGTCCTCGAACAGATCCATCGACGAGAGCCGCCGCGCCGGGTCGGCGGTCATCGCCACCAACACGCGGCCCAGCCGCTTCGCCAATTCGGCGACCTCGAATTTCGCGAGCGGACTCCCGGCGCCCGCGGTGCTGAGGAAAAGCTGGTCGCCGCCGCCGGAGAACATCAACGCGAAGGCGCCCACCTGAACGGGATTGGTGAACGACGCCGACGCCGCGACACCGGCGAAGTCCATGGTCATTTTCGACGGCATGAAATTGACGCTCACCCGATCGGGCCGCGCCCCGCGCGGGTCGGCCTTGCGTTCGAGGGCGTGCACCGGGAATCGCTGATGGTCCAGCGCCTCGCGGATGCGCGCGTCGACGTACTCGCAAAAGCCGGCGACCGTGGATCGCGGCGAAACGCTCAGCACCAGCGGCACGACGCCGGAAATCATTCCCGGGAGCGTCTTCGACTCCGGGCGCACGCGACGGCTGACGGGGAACTCGAGCACCACCTCTGAGCTGTCGGCGCACCACCCGCGCACCAAGAGGGCACAGGCCGCGGTGATGACCGACGACCGGGGCACCTTCCACGCGTCGGAGAGTTCTTGAACTCGGCGCAGCACGACGGGGTCCAGTCGTACCGGCGCGGACGGCTGGGACCGCTCCGCCTCCTCGGCGGCCGGGAGGAACCCGTTCTGTGGCCCGCTTTCCGGTGGCAGATTCCTGGTCCAGTAGTCCTGATCTTCGGCGTAATCCGTGGACGCTTCGTATTCCGACTCGAGGCGAACCAAGTCCGCCAATGAGCCGAAGAAAGCGGGGGGAATGGGTTCGTTCGCAACAATTGCGGCGTACACGGTCGCAATCCGATTTGCGATGAGCGTAATTCCGGTGCCGTCCACGATCATGTGGTGGAAACACCCGAACAAATAGAATTCGTCCGACCATGTCTGGAATAAAGCAAAATTGAACAGCGGACCGCCCGCGGGCATTGGCGTGCGTTGGATCGACAGCGCCATCCGGCGTGCCTCCTGCACGGGATGGCGCGTGTCGCTCAGATCGTGGAAGGCGACCTCGAAGTCCGGGTAATCGATCGCCCGCTGGAAGACCTGGCCGTCCACCTCGAAGACGGCGGCCCTGGCCGGTTCGGCCTCCCGCATCGCGTGACGGATCGCCCGCTGAAGCAACTCGCGGTCCACGGTGCCGTCGAATCGGACAAGCACGCCAAGCTGCCACTCCGTACCGGAGTGGCCCGTTTCCTGCGCGAGCCAAATGTCCAGCTGTCCCCGCGTCAGCGGGAGAGCCCGGTCATCAAGTTCCATCCGGATTACCTATCAAACCCCTGTCCCGCCGCTAACCTTTCACGCAGAGTTCTCGGCCGTATATCGGTCCAGTTCTGTTCGATGTAGTCCAGGCACGCTGCGCGGTCCGCTTCGCCGTACACCACCCGCCAGCCGGCCGGAACGTCGGCGAACGCCGGCCACAGGCTGTGTTGTTCCTCGTCGTTGACCAAGACGAAAAAACTGCCGTCGTCGTCGTCGAACGGATTAGTGCTCACCGCGTCTCCAGACCGTCTAACTGGACATGGGTATAACAAGTTCTAAACCATACTGGAGCCCCACAGAGCTTGTCTAAGCCTTCGGGGAATTTGAGGTAGGCGGGGATCTACTAGCGCCACCGCATCCGGAATGTTGCCTAGACGAACTATTGGTACGGTTTGGCCGCCAGCTGCCCTACCCGTGGTCTGTGGACCGGCGCCTGCCGGCCCCGACATCGCTCTCCCCCCGGCGCCGCGGGCAGAACATGCAGGAAGATGGCCGTCTGCCGGGACCGGCGGCCGCCGCGACCGTCGAGCGCCGCCGCCAGCGCACCCATATATATATATAGGTAGGGAAAATTCCCGGGCCCGGCTCGGGAGGCTCGCGCGATCCCCGGAACTACTACCTCTCGTCGGGACACGTTCAGCGGTGCGGACCCAAGCCGCCGCTGAATTGCGCCGCCCTGACGGCCGCCCGACGACATGAATTCACGACGCCTGACGGGCCAAGGTTGAGCCCCTAGCGGGGGCCGGCCGGTCGTGTAGCATGCAACCTGATTGGGCGCACGTTGAACAGGGTGTATTCCAAATCAAAATATCCACAATAAAGCAGATCTGGTTGGGGCGACATAAATGGACAGCCATAGCGAACCTTCGGCGCAGGTTGAAACGAAGGAAAATTCACCCGTTGCAATGTCGGAGCACCTCGCCGACGACCTACTCTCCACGACCGCCGGCGGGTGGAAAAGCTTTTATAATTTGCTCAGCCGCCGCCTGGAGGACGCCGGGGTCGCCGATTCATCCTTTTTCCTCAATTACGGGTACGCGCCGCTGGGTTCCAACGACGAATCGGTGTTCGACATTCGCCCGGGAACTTTCAACGCCAACTCCGTCCGGTTGGTGTTCGAAGTGATCGGACCGGTCGACCTCAACGACCGCACGGTCGTCGAAATCGGATGCGGACGCGGCGGCAACGCCGCGCTGGTCGCGGAGAAGTTCAGCGCCGAGGTGATCGGCATCGACATGTCCTCCGAGGCGATCGCGTTCTGCAGCAAGACGCACGTAAAGCGCCCGATCGACTTCCGGGTCGGCGATGCGCTGAACATCCCGCTGCCCGACGCGTCGTGCGACGCCGTCGTCAACGTGGAGTCCTCACACTCATACGGCAACCTGCCGAAATTCCTGAGCGAAGTCCGCAGGATCTGCCGACCCGGAGCGTGGTTCCTGCACACCGACTTCCTGAGCCCCGAGGATTGGGACCAGGTGAGAATGCGCCTGAAGCGCTCGGGCTTCGTCACCGAAAGCGACCGGGACATCACCGCCAACGTGCTGGCGTCGCGCGATCAAGCGAGCGATACCTGGGCTGAGGTGTACGGCGATCGGAATGCCCGCGTCGCGAACTTCCTCTCCCTGCCCGGCTCCGCGATCTACGAGCAGATGCGGGCCGGCCTATTGGAATACCGAATTCTGAGGTCTCAATTGCGGACCGAAGCCGCCTAGCGCCGACATCACCACTCGACGTCGGAGTAGAAGAGCCTCGACACGTCGCTTGTCAGCTCTTTGACGGTGAGAATTTCACGGTCGCTGAGCCGGCTCTTCCAGTTCGAGACGTTCACCTTGCTGTTTCGCCTGATGCTGAATTCGTCGCCCCGCTGCGGTTCGGAAGGGTTTTGCTCGCCCGAGCTGGCCTCGATGGCGGTTTGGACGCTGGTCGTGAATTCCAGGCCGAGTGCCGCATAGATTTTTTGAAAACTCCCCGTGGGATCCATGGACAATTCTTCGTGCTTGAGGAATAGCCACCCCGGATAGCGCGTGCGGTACTCGTTGACGACGGCGTAGATGCAGTTCCACAAGAGGGCGCCCACCGCGATGATTTCCTGGTCGTGTGCGGCGAAATAGCGGATCTCCGATTCAAAATCCGCCAACCTGGTTTCGCGCATGAGTTGCGGTTGCCGCAGGAAGTGGTTGAAGTTGAATTTCCATTTCAAAATCTTCAAGCTGGAACACAGCGCGGCGGGGTGCCGGATCATGACGACGACGTTCATATCGAATCGCCGGGCCAGCCACGGGGCGGAGAATACGGCGACCGGGTCTTTCATGACCGCCGTGTCTTTTCGCAACCTGTGCGTGGACAGATTCGCAAAAGCCAACAGACTTCGCGCCGCCTCCCGCGCGCTCTTGGCATGCAGAAGATTTTTCCGGATGGGGTACTTGAAATCGACCAGACTCTCAAGATAGCTGTCGAATTGGTGAGAATTCTCGTCGGTTATGTACTGGAAATTGACTTTTATGGGGTTGGCGAAGCCGCACAAGTCGCCGTTTTCCGGGGTGAAGGGCTCATGGATATAGCCCATACCGGGCGCATGGGAGATCATCCGGCCGGTCCAGGTGGTGCCGGACCGGGGTGCGCCGGTAACGAGAATCCGCCGCCTACCTTCCCGGGCATTGACGAGCTCGCGTTCTACGGCCACGTCCCGCATGCTCCCGTCTAGTTCGCGACTGTCCGGCGAGGTTCAATGCGGGCGTCCTTCGTCGACCGACACGCGCGCGCACGCCGCCCTGGCCCGTCCATTTCGGGGCGTCGATCAGGTGGGCTCGGCCAGTCCGACGGAATCCGCCTTATCCGACTCCGGCACCTGACCCGCCAGGTACTCGGCGAGCGACCCGATGGTCGGATAGTCGAATACCGCGGTGGCGCTGATCGTGAACGCGCCACCGAACTGCGGGAGCAGCCGGTTGCTGAATTCGACCGCCATCAGTGAATCGGTGCCCAGCTCCAGGAACCGGCTGGTGGCGGCCGGCGGCTGCGCGAGCCTCAGGAAGTTCTGGACCTCGTAGCGCAGGTATTCCGTGAGGAAGCTGCCGCGCTCAGCCTCGGGCACCTCGTGCAGTTGCCGCAACAGCTCGCTGTCGCCGCGGGTCGCCGCGACAGCGCTCGGCAGCACATGGTCGAGCATCGCCGGGCGAGAGGCGCCCAGCCCCTTCGCGGCGCGCTGCCAGTTGGCTTTGATGACGGTCGCCTGCCCGGTTCCGTGGGCGAGGATCTCGTCGAGCGCGTTGAGGGCGGCCGACGGCTCCAGCGGGATCAGGCCTTGCGCACTGAGGTTGGCGCGGGCGGCGTGCGAAGTGGCCATGCCGCCCTTGGCCCACGGGCCCCAGTTGATCGCCGTAGCGGGCAGGCCCTGGGACCTGCGGTCGGCAACGAGCCCGTCGAGCAGCGCGTTGGCGGTCGCGTAGTTGGCCTGGCCGGGCGAACCGATCACGCTGGACGCCGACGAGTAGACGATGAAGAAGTCGAGATCGTCGTTCTTCGTCAGCTGATGCAGGTGGCAGCCGCCGAAGGCCTTCGGCGCCAACGCCTTGCGGAAACCCTCGAGGGTCTGCTGTGGCAGCAGCGCGTCGTCGAGGACGCCCGCCAGATGCGCCACCCCCGCGAGCGGCGGCAGGTCCGCCCGGATCCGCTCCAGCAGACCTTCGACCTCTGACCGCTCGCCGACGTCGGCCGTGAAGACGTGGATGCGGCTTCGGTAGCGCTCGGTGATGTCGTCGATTGCCGACTGCGCGTCCGCATCGGGTGCGCGACGGCTGGTCAACACGATGTCACCGGCACCGAGTTGGGCCAGATGGGCCGCCGTGTGCAGGCCGAGCGCACCGACGCCACCGGTGATCAGGTAGCTCCGATCCCCGCGCGGCTGCAGCGGTTTCGGCATCTGCAGCACGATCTTGCCGATGTGCCGCGCCTGCTGCATACGGCGGAACGCCGTCTTGGCCTCCGTCACCGGGTAGACCTCGGCCGCGAGCGGCTCCAGTTCGCCGCGGCCCATGCTGTCCGCCAGCTCGGAAAGCAGGTTCCCGGTCCGGTCGGGTTCGTGCTCGATGCACCAGTCCAGCGCGATGATCTCGTAGGCGATGTCGGGACGGGCCGCCGCCATCTGCTCGCGCGTCCAGATGTCCCGCTTGGCGATTTCGGCGAACCGGCCGCCCTGTGCGGTCGCCCGCACGGTCGCTTCGATGAAACCCTCGTTCGTGAGGCTGTTGAGCACCACGTCGACGCCCGCACCGCCGGTGTCCGCGAGGATCTGGTCCGCGAAGTCCGTGCTGCGCGAGTCGTAGATGTGCTCCACACCCATCTTGCGCAGCGTCGCGCGCTTGTAGGCGCTGGCGGTGGCGAACACGGTCGCACCGCGCTGCTGCGCGATCTGGATCGCGGCCAGGCCCACGCCACCGCTGGCGGCGTGGATCAGCACCCGATCACCGGGCCCCACCTGCGCCCAGTCGAACGCCAACCGGGTGGTCAGCGCCCCCGCCGGGATGGTCGCCGCTCCCACGGCGCTCACCCCGTCCGGCACCACAGCCAGGAACTGGGCCGGCACATTGACCCGCGTGGTGAACGACCCCGGCATGAAGCCGAAGACGCGCTGGCCCACCTCGAATCCGGTTACGCCGGCACCCAGTTCGGTGACGACACCGGAGAGGTCACCGCCGCCGATTCGGCCCGGGTCGCCCGGATAGAGGCCGAGCACGTTGAGCACGTCGCGGAAGTTCAGACCCGCGGCCTCCACCCGGATCTGCACCTGGCCCGCCGCCGGCGGCGGCACCCTCGTCTCGAGCAGGCGAAGGTTGTCGATCGCACCGCGTTCCGTCACATCCAGGATGTAGTCGGTCGTGCGCGGCACCTCGAGGTGGCCGTCGCGCGCCCACGGCAGCAGCCGCGGCACGAAGTACTTCCCTTGTCGCAAAGCGACTTCGGGTTCGTCCGCGGGCGTGCCGAGCAGGCCGGCCAGCGCGCGCACGGCATCGTCGGCGCCGTCCGAGTCGACCAGCCGGCAGCGCAGGCTCGGCTGCTCGGTGATGACGGTCCGCCCGAAGCCCCACAGCGCCGACTGCGCCGCGTCCACCGGCTCGCCGGCCTCGGTCGCCACCGCGCGTTCGGTGACGATCCACAGGCCGCCGGTGAGTTTCAGGTCCTGCTGCGCCAGCAGCGCACGCACGGCCGTGAGCAGCTCGTCGATCTCGGTCTCCAGCCGCCCGGCGAATTCGGCGCCCGACTCTCCCGCGTCGGGCCGCCCGGGGCTGCGCCAGACGACGCCGGAGACGGGGGCACCGCGCTCCTGGGCCTCCGCGAACAGCCGCGCCCAGCGCTCCGGGTCCAGCGCGTCGCGGTCCACCGGGACACAACCCGGCACGTCGGCCGCCAGCTCGTCGAACCCGGCGATCAGCCAGGTGCCGTCGCCGTTACCGGTGGCGCCGCCCGACGCCGGGGCCGGCACTTCCTCCCAGCCCAGGGTGTACAGGTTGCGGGTGGCGTCGCCGCCGAGCCCGCGCAGCAGCGCCTCCCGCGGTGCGCGCTTGACCGTGAAGTCGCGGATCTCGCCCAGCTGCCGGCCGTCGCGATCCACGAAATCGAGATCGAAGGCCTGCGTTTCGCTGTCGAGACCGCCACTCTGCCAACGCGCGCGGCAGTAGAACCGCTTGGGCATCTTGTCGTGCAGCACCACCCGCCCGTAGCGCAGCGGCAGGAACAGATCGCTCAGTCCCCCGCCGTCCTCGGTCGCCGCGAGCGCCGCCTCCAACGCCGGGAACGCGATCCCGGTGCACAGGTCGAGCAGCACCGGGTGGATCGGCTCGGCGCCCAGCTGTTCGGCGAGCTCGTCGCCGATGGCGATGTCGCCGACCGCCTCGCCTTCACCGGCCCACAGCGACTTGAGCGACGTGGACCAGGTGGGGCCCCAGGTCAGCTCCATGTCGGCGAAGGTGTCGAACAGCTGCTGCGGACGCGTGCGGCCCAGCCGCTCGCAGGCCGCGTCGATGGACTCCGTCGGCTCCAGCGCGGGCTCTTCGTCGTCAGCGCTGACGATCCGGCCGTCGGCGTTCAACGCCCAGTCGGCGTCGCGATCACCGTACGGGCGGCTGTGCACCTGGAAGGTCCAGCCGCCCCCGTCCACGGGATGCACGGTCAGCTGCACCTCCCGGGAGTTCTTGTCGGGCAGGATGATCGGCTCGTAGAAGAAGACGTCGCGCACCTGGGCCGGGGCCCCGACCGCGGCGATGGCCATCGCCGCGTACGTGGCGCCGGGAACGACGACGGTGCCGTAGATGACGTGGTCGGAAAGCCACGGCTGCGACTTGACGGACCACCTGCTGGTGTAGACGGAGTCGCCGGAGGCGAGATCCTTTGCGCTACCCAGGATTCCGGCGGCGGCGGCGCCGTCGATCGCGACATCGGCGGTCTTGGGCCAGAACCGGCGGCGCTGGAACGGGTAGGTGGGCAGTTCGACCGTGTGGTGCGGCCGGTGGTACAGCGCGGCGAAGTCGGGCCGGTGCCCGGCCACGTAGACCGCGGCCAGCGCCTCGGCGATCTGCCCGCGCGCGTCGACGCCCTTGCGAAGGGACACGATGGAACGCGGGGTGGCCGAGGACTCGGGCCAGGCCTGCACCGCGGCGCCGGTCAGCACCGGTTGCGGGCCGATCTCCATCAACACCGAGCAGCCAAGCCCCGCCACGGTTTGCACGCTTTCGGCGAACTGCACCGGCTGGCGGGAATGCCGCCGCCAGTACTGCGCGTCCAGCGGGGTCTCCGCGGTGATCACCGCGCCGGTGCGGTTGCACACCAGGGGCAGGGTCGGCACTGCGAAGTCGAATCCCTTTGCGAACGACTCGAATTCGTCGAGCGCCGGCTCCAGCAACTCCGAATGGAAGGCATGGCTGGTTTCCAGCCAGGTGCAGCGGGTGCCGTCGCCGCTGAGCCTGGCGACGATCTGTTCCAGATCGCCGGCCGGACCCGACAGCACCGTGTTCGGGCCGTTGTAGGCGGCGACCGAAATGTGCGGGAACTCGTCGGCGATGCGCTCCACCTGCTGGGGGTCGGCGAACACCGCCACCATGCGGCCGCCCTCGGGCAGGTTCCCGAACAGCCGGCCGCGTTCGGCCATCAGCCGCGCCCCGTCCTCGAGGCTGAACACTCCGGCCACGCACGCCGCGGCGTACTGGCCCACGCTGTGGCCCAGCACCACGTCGGGCTCGACGCCCCACGACTGCCACAACCTCGCCAGGCCCATCTCGATGGCGAACAGCGCCGGCTGGGCAAACGAGGTGTGCCGCAGGGTGTCCGCGGCTGCGTCGTCGAACATCACCTCGAGCAACGGGCGCGGCAACATCGCGTCGATGGCGTCCGCGCACTGCTTCACGGTGTCGGCGAAAACCGGCTCCGTGTCGAACAACTCGCGCGCCATCCCCGAGTATTGGCTGCCCTGACCGGTGAACAGCCACGCGGTCTTCGGCGGGTCACCGCACTCGCCGCGCACCGCACCCGGCCCCAGCCGGTTCTCGGCCAGCCCGGCCAGCAGCTCGCGGGCGCCCTGCACCGAGTCGACGACCAGCGCCGCCCGGTGCTCGAAGTGCGAACGCCCTACCGCCGCCGTGTAGCACACGTCGGTGATGTCGGCGTCCGGGTGCTCCTCCAGCCAGGCGCCGTAGCGCTGCGCCAGCGACACCAGCGCCTGCGGCGAGCGCGCCGACAGCGGCAGCACGTTTACCGGGCTCTGCTCGGTGGCCGCGGTCACGTCGGGGGCGACGTCGCCCGCCGAAGAATCTTCGGTCGCTTCGGATTTCGCCGGCGCCTCCTCGATGAGGACGTGCGCGTTGGTGCCGGAGAACCCGAAGGAACTCGTCCCGGCGCGGCGCGGCCGGCCGTTGGCATGCCACGGAATCGGCTTGTCCACCACCCGAACCGGCAGCGAGTCCCACGGAATGTTCGGCGACGGGTTCTCGAAGTGCAGGTTCTGCGGCAGGGCCTCGTGCTGCAAGGACAACACGACCTTGATCAGGCCGGCGATCCCCGCCGCCGATTCGAGGTGCCCGATGTTGGTCTTCGCCGATCCGATCAGCAGCGGCCGATTCGCGTCGCGACCGACGCCATAGGCGGCCGCGGCGGCCTGGACCTCGATCGGGTCGCCCAGCGAGGTGCCCGTGCCGTGCGCCTCGAGGTAATCGACGTCTCCGCCGACGAGACCGGCGCGAGCCAGCGCCGCGGCGATAAGCCGTTGCTGCGCACCACCGTTCGGCACCGTCAGACCGCTGGACGCGCCGTCCTGGTTTACTGCGCTGCCGCGGATGACGGCGCAAATGTGGTCGCCGTCGCGCTCGGCATCGCTCAGGCGCTTGAGCACCAGGATCCCGCAGCCCTCGCTGCGCGCGTAGCCGTTCGCGGCCGCGTCGAAGGTCTTGCAACGGCCATCGGCGGCAAGCATTCTGGCGCGCGCGGTGGCGACGATGGACGCCGGGCTCACCAAGACGTTCACCCCGCCGGCCAGCGCCATGTCGCAGTCACCGGAATGCAGGGCCTGGCAGGCCTGGTGGACGGCCACCAGCGAGGCGCTGCACGCGGTGTCCACCGCCATCGCCGGCCCTTCCAGGCCGAGCGCGAACGCCACCCGGCCCGCGATGACGTTGAGCGCGTTGCCGGTGATGAAGTGGGCCTCGATGGTGTCGACCGAGTTCGCGTTCAGCAGCTGCGAATACTCGTTGGCCGCCACACCGACGAACACGCCGGTTCGACTGCCGCGCAACGCCGCGGGCGCATATCCGGCGCGTTCCAGGCCCTCCCACGCGATCTCCAGCATCAACCGCTGCTGGGGATCCATCCACACGGCCTCGCGCGGGGAGATACCGAAGAACTCCGGATCGAATCCGTCGATGCTCTCCAGGTATCCGCCGTAGCGGGTGTAGATCTTGCCCGCCGCCTCGGGGTCGGGGTCGTAGTACTCGTCGACGTCGAAGCGGTCGTCCGGGATCTCCCGGATCGCGTCGACGCCGCCGGACAACAGCTCCCAGTAGGCGTCGGGGTCGGGCGCGCCCGGGAAGCGGCAGGCCACCGCGACGATCGCGATCGGCTCGTCCGTGCGCGCCGTCACCGCGGCCGCGATTGGCGCAGGCTGCGCCGCCGCGGCGGCGGGCGCCGGCGCGTCGAGGCTCAGGACGTCGTTGACGAGGAAGTTCGCCACGTCGGTGATGCGCGGGTAGTCCATCGCCAGGGTCGACGGCAGCTCCGCGCCGACCGCCCGCTCGAGCCGGCGGCGCAGTTCGACGGCCATCAGCGAATCCATGCCGAGGTCGAAAAGCCCGGCCTCCTCACGGATTTCGGCGGGGTCGATCCGGGTCACGTCCGCGACGGCGTCGCGCAGGTAGTCGATGACGAGTTTCTTGCGCTGCTGCACCGGGGCCGCCGTGAGCCGGTCGACCAGTTGGGTGGTCCCGGACGCGG
Source organism: Mycobacterium sp. NGS34 (assembly GCF_059812845.1). Lineage (NCBI taxonomy): Bacteria > Bacillati > Actinomycetota > Actinomycetes > Mycobacteriales > Mycobacteriaceae > Mycobacterium > Mycobacterium sp. NGS34. The sequence continues at coordinate 144,399 of NZ_JCALDM010000010.1, read as the reverse complement.
CCGCCGGTTCCGCCCCCGCCGCCTCGGCGGGCACCTCGCGCTGCAACTGCGTGAAAAACGCGCGCTTCCCCGCCATCTGGTAAAGCGGCAGGAACTTGGCCCAGTCGATGCGGGCCACCACGCCGTGCGACGCGCCCTTGCCCGACGGCGCCATCAGCTCGGCCATGCCCGCCAGGGCATCGGCGGGCGACAGCGGCCGGACCCCACGCTTGTCCAGTTCCGCGCGGGCGGCCTCGTCGGCCATGCCCGCGTTCGCCCACGGACCGAAGTTGACGCTGATCCCGGGCACACCCTGCTCACGCAGGCGCCAGGCCAGCCCGTCCAGGAAGGCGTTAGCCGCGCTGTAGGCGGTCTGGCCGCCGGCGCCCCACACCCCGGCGATCGAGGAGGTGCTGAGGAAGAAGTCCAGCTTCAGGTCGGCGGTGGCTTCGCTCAAATTCCAAGCGCCCCAGACCTTTCCGGCGAACACCCGATCCACTTCGGCGTCATCCAGGGACTGCAGCGGGGTGGTGCTGATCTCGCCCGCGGCGTGCACGATCCCGGCCAGCGGCGGCAGGTCGGCCCGCAGGGTGGCCAGGACGTGGGCGACGTCGTGCGGGTTGGCCACATCGGCCGTGATGACCCGGACTTCGGCGCCGCTCTGTTCCGCTATCGCGGCGATGCGTTGTTGCGCGGCCTCGCCGGGCGCGCGCCGGCTGGTCAGCACCAGGTGCCGGGCGCCGTGCGCGGCCAGGTATTCGGCGACCTCCAGTCCGATCGCACCCAACCCGCCGGTCACCAGATACGTTGCCTCGTCACGCAGCGCCAGCGGCGTCGCGACCGGCTGACCCGAGCGCCGGGCTAGCCGCGGAACGTAGACCGCGCCCTCCCGAAGCGCGAATTGGTCTTCACCCGCCGGCGCCGACACCAGTTGGTCGACCAGCGCGGACCACTGGTCGGCACCGCTGCCGGCCAGATCCGCCAGCCCGCCCCACAGTCGGGGGTGCTCGAGCGCGGCGGCGCGACCGAAGCCCCACAGGCAGGACTGCGCCGGTGACACCTTGTCCGCGTCGGTGACCCGTTGCGCGCCACGGGTTATCAGCCAGATCGGCGCGCGCAGGTCGGCGGCGGCCGCGGCGCAGAACAGTCGCCGCGTTCCACTCAGGACCTGGTGTTGCATCCGCAACAGCGACTGCGTCGACGGTGACGGGTCCGATCCGACACCCGCGAGATGCAGGATTCGGAGTGCCGGTTCGTCCGCCACGGCGTCGCGCAACACGCCCTGGAGCCGCTCGGCGTCGGCGTCGGACACCGGCAGTCCCACGATTCGGGCCCGGTGCCCGCGCGCGGTCAGCGCGTCGACCAACGGCTGGACCGCCTGGGCGTCGTCGCTGACGAGGAGCCACGCCGAGCCCTCGCCCGTCGCGGCGGCCTTGGCGGCGGATCTCTCCCAGCGGATCTCATAGCGGGAGTCCGTGATGGACTGGGCGTTGCGCTGTTGGTTGTGTTCTGCCGCAAGCTGTTTCAGCACATCGACGGTCTGCGGGTTGCTGGTCCCGCCGCCCAGCAGCGCGGCGAGCTCCTCGATCCGGCCGTCCTCCAGGAGCCCGACGGCCTGGGTTCGCATGGCCGACGGCTGGCTGGCGCTTTGGGTGGCCGCGGCCCGCTGCTCACGGAACCAGTACTGGCGGTGCTGGAACGGATAGGTGGGCAGGTCGAGCTTGCGCGCGCTCACCGGCGCCAAAGCGGCGAAGTCGGGCCGGTGTCCCACGATGTAGGCGTTGGCGAGGGCCTCGGTGATCTGGCGGTGATCGGCGATGTTCTTGCGCATCGACGCGATCGCCCGCGGCGCGGTGGCCGGGTCCGGCCACGCCCGCATGGCCGCGGCGGTGAGGATCGGTTGCGGGCCGATTTCGAGCAGCATCGTGCAGTGCAGTTCGGCCAGGGTGCGCACGCTCTTGGCGAACTCGACCGGCTGCCGCGCGTGTCGGCGCCAGTAGGCGCCGTCGAGTTTGGCGCTTCGGCCCAGGGCCGCGCCGGTGCGGTTGCACACCAACGTCTTTTGCGGCGCGCCGAACTCGAACCGGTTCGCGTACGCCTCGAATTCGTCGAGGACCGGATCCAGCAGCGCCGAGTGGAAGGCGTGGCTGGTGTCGAGCCAGTCGCAGCGCACCCCGTCGGCTTCCAGGCCGGCCACCGCCTGGTCGAGGTCCTGCACGGGTCCCGACAGCACGGTGTTGGCGCCGTTGTAGGCGGCGACGGACAGGCCGGGGAACTCGTCGGTGATGCCTTCCACCCGCTCGGGGGCGGCGAAGACCGCGACCATCCGCCCGCCTTCGGGCAGGCTGCCGAACAGGCGGCCGCGCTCGGCCATCAGCAGCATGCCGTCCTCGAGGCTGAACACGCCCGCGATGCAGGCCGCCGTGTATTGCCCGACGCTGTGGCCGATCACCACGTCCGCCTCGAAGCCCCACGACTGCCAGAGGCGGGCCAGGCCCATCTCCACCGCGAACAGGGCGGGCTGGGCGTAACTGGTCTGCCGCAGGGTGTCGTCGCCCTCCGGGTCGAAAATCACGTCCAGCAGCGGCTTTTCGAGCACGTCGGCGACGGCCGCCGCGCACCGGGTCATCGTCTCGGCGAACACCGGTTCGGTCTCGAAGAGCTCGCGAGCCATGCCGGCGTACTGGCTGCCCTGGCCCGTGAACAACCACGCCGTCTTCGGCCGGTCGGTGCAGTCACCGCGCAGCAGGCCCGGCGCGGGGCGGTCGTCGGCCAGCGCGGCGAGTTGCTCGCGTGCGGAGTCGGTCGAATTCACCACCAGGGCGGCCCGGTGCTCGAAGTGTGACCGCCCGGCGCCGGCGGTGAGGCACACGTCGGCCAACGAGGCGTCCGGGTGGTCGGCGAGCCAGCTGCCGTACGCCTTGGCGAGTTCCGCCAGGGCCGCCGGGTTGCGCGCCGAGAGCGGCAACAGGCTGAACCGCCGGTCGTCCGACGGCGCCGGTGCCGCGGCTTCGGGCGCTACTGGAGCTTCCTCGATGATGATGTGCGAGTTGGTCCCGGAGAACCCGAACGAGCTGACCCCGGCGATGCGGGGCCGCCCGTCGCGTTTCCACGGCAGGGCCTCGTCCACGACGCGCACCGGGAGCCGGTCCCAGGGAATGTGCGGCGAGGGATTGCTGAAGTTCAGGTGCTTCGGCAGCACCTCGTGCTCGAGCGACAGGATCACCTTGATCAGCCCCGCGATTCCCGCGGCCGCTTCCAGGTGCCCGATGTTCGTCTTCACCGATCCGATCAGCAACGGCCGGTCGGCGTCGCGTCCCTTGCCCAGCGCCGCGCCGGCGGCCTGGACCTCGATCGGGTCACCCAGCGAGGTGCCGGTCCCGTGTGCCTCCAGGTATCCCACTTCGCCGGGCGCGACGCCCGCACACTGCAGCGCCTCGGCGATCACCCGCTGCTGGGCGACCCCGTTGGGCACCGTCAACCCGCCCGACGCGCCGTCCTGGTTGACCGCGCTGCCGCGGATGACGGCCCGGATCCGGTCGCCGTCCCGGATGGCGTCCTCGAGGCGTTTGACGAGGACGACACCGCAGCCCTCGCCGCGGACATAGCCGTCGGCGGCGGCGTCGAAGGTCTTGCACTTCCCGTCCGGGGCCAGCATGTGGGCGTGCGAGAAGGTCATCGCGGTCTTCGCGCTGAGCAGGACGTTCACCCCGCCGGCCAGCGCGAGGTCGCATTCCCCGAAGCGCAGCGCCTGGCACGCCTGATGGACGGCCACCAGCGACGAGCTGCACGCGGTGTCGACGGACACCGCCGGGCCCTGCAAGCCCAGCCCGTAGCTGATCCGGCCCGCCCCCGCGGCGGACGACGTGCCGATCGCGACGTATGCCTCGATCTCCTCGTAGCTCAGCTGTTCGGAGATCAACCCGAGGTAGTCGTGCGTGCCCAGGCCCATGAACACACCGGTCTTGGTGTTCGCCAGGGCCGACGGGGCGGTTCCCGAATGCTCCACCGCCTGCCACGCCGTCTCCAGCAGGATCCGGTGCTGCGGGTCGATCAGCATGGTCTCCCGGTTGGACAACCCGAAGAACGGCGCGTCGAATCCCGTTACGTCCTCGATGAACCCGGCCCGGCGGCTGACGATCTTTCCGGGTGCGTCGGGATCCGGGTCATAGAACTCGTCGACGTCCCAGCGGTCCTCGGGGACCTCCGAAAGCGCGTCCCGGCCTTCGTTCAGCACATCCCAGAACGCGTCGGCATCGGGCGCGCCGGGGAGGCGCACCGCGTAGCCGACGATCGCGAAGCTCTCGCCCGTGCCCTGCGAGCCACGGACGGGCTTCGGTGTCTCGAGTCCGTTCTGTAGATCAGTCATTTCCGACCGCCGATCATCTGCTGTTGCTTCTCGTCGTTGACCAAGACGAAAAAGCAGCCCCCGCCATCATCGAAGGGATTGATGCTCAACCGCGTCTCCAGACCGTCTACTCGACATGGGTATAACAAGTTCTAGACCATACTTGCTGGGTGAGACGCCTGTCACGCGAATAGGTAACTGAGACTGCCGTCACGCAGCTTGTCGATCGGTGCGCCGACGAGCCGGTCAGCCGGCCACCCGCGCGCGGGCGAAATTCTCGACCAGGTCGCCGGCGGCCACGGTGCCTTTGGACGCATCGCTCATTTGCGAGGCGACTTCACGCGCCCGGGCGGCGTATTCCGGGGCGAGGATGGTGCGGAGGTCCTTCAGGAGCGTTTCCGTGGTGGCCGTCGAAAGCCGCCGGGCGGTGCCCACCTTCAATCGTTTGATCTGATTTCCCCAGAAGAATTGGTCGGGCAGCTTCCAGAGAATCAGCGCGGGCACGCCCGAGCGCAGGGCGGCGTTCGTGGTGCCCGACCCTCCGCGGTGCACGATGGCGCGAACGGTGGGAAAGATCCGCGCGTAGTTCATCGTGTCCACGACCTTGACGTGGTCGAAATGCGGGCCGTTGCTGTAGTCGCTGCCGGCGGATATCACCAGACCCCGCACCCCCAGCTCCGCGGTGGCCGCGCCGATCATGGTCATGATCGCGGTCGGGTCGTCCACCGGGATGCTGCCGAAGCCGAAGGAAATCGGCGGTTCACCTTCGGCGATCCAGGCCGCGATCTCGTCGTCGGCGTCGGTCTGCCACTCCAGCGTCAGCGTGCCGACGTTCGGGCGCTCCTTGGTGTATTCCGCCCATTGGGCCGGCAACCAGGGAAACAACGCCGCGTCGTAAGCCTGCAGCTCCAGCGAGCCGCGTTCGACGATCCGCTGGGGCGCGGGCTTGGTGGCCTTCGGCAGGCCGAGTTCGCGACGCTGCGCGCCCTCGACCTTCTTGCTCAGCAGCCAATAGCCCCATTCGTACGCCCGCACCTGCCGGGCGGCGGTGGCCCGGATCGGGTTGTAGTGCAGCGTGGCCAACGGGATGTTGTAGTGCTCGGCGACGCTGCTCGCCTGCTCCTCCCAGCTCTGGCCGGTCAATAGCAGGTCGGCGCCCTCGGCCGCCGCCACGAGCGTCCTGCTCATGTCCTGCCAACACCCGGTGAAAACATCCCATCGGTCGCGCCAGAAACTGATCAGGCCCCGGATTTTCCAGGGTTGGCGGAAAAACAGGCTCATGAAGCTGCGCAACGGTTTCATGCTCTCCGACCAGTCGACCCCGTAGGCGACCGCCGACAGCCCGAGCTTTTCGACGAAGGCGATCTGGTCGGGCGGGACGGCCATGCACACTTCGTGCCCGCGGCGCGCCAGCTCGCGGCCGACGACCGCGACGGGCTCGATATCGCCACGGCTTCCCCAGCACGCCAGCACAAACTTCATGGAGCTCCTCGCTCTTCTACTTGGGTCTAACAAGTGCTAAACCATACTTCCTGGCCCTGGCCCCTGCGTGACAAATCGCCTCGGCCGATCAGCGAGCCCGTTTGAGGCGGGCGAAATTCTCCAGCAGGTCGGCGGCGGCCGCGGCGCTCTTGGCCGGTTCCGTCATCTGGCCGGCCAGTTCGCGGGCCCGGGCGGCGTACTGGGGGGCGAGGACGGTGCGCAAATCCGCGGTCAACGATTTCTCGCTGGCCGTCGAAAAGCGCCTGGCGGTGCCGACTTTGAGCCGTTTGACCGCGGCTCCGTAAACCGCGTGCACGAGATCCCAATAGAGGATCACCTGGGGGACCCCCGCGCGCATGGCCACGGGCGTGGTGCCCGAGCCGCCGTGGTGGACGACGGCGCGGCAGGCGGGGAACACGGTCGCATAGTTCATCGCGCCAACCACCTTGACGTGGTCGAAGTGCGGGACGTCGCGGTAATCGGTCCCGCCGGCGACCACCAACGCCCGCTCGCCCAACCGCGCGCTGGCCGCGGCGATCATGGCGATCGTGTCCCCCGGAGATTCGACCGGGATGCTGCCGAACCCGAAGACGATCGGCGGTGTTCCTGCGGCGATCCAGGACGCGACGTCTCCGTCGGCATCCGTCGGCAATTCCAGCGTCAGCGTGCCCACAAACGGACGTTGACGATCCCATTGCGACCATTCCGCCGCCAGCCCGGGAAAAACCGCCTCGTCGTAGGCCTGGATTTCCAGCGATCCGCGTTCGGTGATCCGTCGCGGCGCGGAACCGGTTGCCTTTGGCAGGCCGAGGTCACGGCGCTGGGCGTCCTCCACCTTCTTCATCCCGCGCCACGACACCCACCAGAAGGCCGCCACCGCGGGGCGCCGCAGCCGCGCCGGCAGGAATCGCAGGGTCTGGCGGTTGGGCCGCAGCGGGAAGTAGTGCAACGTGGCCAACGGAATGCCGTAGTACTCCGCGACGTTGGCGGCCGCGTCCTCGAAGTTGATGCCGGTGAAAATCAGGTCGGCGCCGTCGGCCAGGGACCGCAGGGTCGTGCTCATGTCCTGCCAACCCTGGAGTAGAGGCCCGCCGATCGCGAGCCGCGCCCTCGTCAGATCCCTGATCCGCCAGGGGTGGCTGAAGAAACAGGTCCAGAATTCGCGGTGCGAGTCGAGGATGGACTTCGACTCCGGTCCGAAGCCGACCCCGGCGACCCCGGCCGCCTCGGCGAAGGCGACCAGATCGGGCGGGACGGCCATGCACACGTCGTGCCCTCGCAGCATCAGCTCACGCCCGACGGCGAGGTTGGGCTCGACATCACCGCGACTTCCCCAGCTTGCCAACACAAACTTCATCGCGGCCCAGTCCTAGGTCACGCTGGGCGGTTCGGGTCCAGCTTGCCGAGACCCGTGATCTCGAGGCTGACCGACTTGCGTTGTCCGGCGGCTCCGAGCATGAAGAAGATGTCGCCGATCGGCGCGCCCAGCCAGAACCGCCAAAACCGCTTGCCGAAGAACTTCCAGACGTAGCTGCCGTCGCCCACCATCCAGTACCCCAGAATCCAGGGCAGGTAGTAGGTCGCCCGCTTCCACCGCGACACGACCATCTCGAGATTCATCTCCATGATCTCGAGGCCCCACGCGCGGTATCGCCACTCCAGTTCGTACTTGGTGGCGAACTCGAAGAACGCCAGCATTTCGGCGTTGGTGACGAGGTATTCGTCGAAGACGAGAATGGATCCTTCGACGAAGCGGTCCTTGCACGTTTCCAGCGCATGCAGGCAACTCTCGTAGGTGTCCAGATCCATGTGGAACAACGCGATCGGGGCGCCCGGTCGATCGGCCAGGAACGGGGCCAACGTGTCGTACGTGCTGCCCTTGACGAACTGCACCTTGCGGCCGAGCGCGTCGGGGACCCCGTCGTGCAGGATCACACCGGTGTCCTGCATCGAACGTTGCGCAAGCGGTTCCGACAGCGAGAAGGTTCCCTGCTTGATGAGGGCCTGGTCGTCGATCTGCCAGTCTTCGACGAGGCCCTCGAAGGTGTCGAAGCCGTACACCTGGCGGCCGGAGGCGTCCGACATCAGCCTCGTCGACCAGCCGAGCCAGACGCCGAGGTCGAGCAGCAGTTCGTCGGAGCCCTGGCCGCTTGGTCTCGGCAGCCGCGACGCCTCCCACAACAGCGTGTGGCCCGGAATCTTGCACCGCCGCATGCCCTCGAGCGAGCTGGCGATGAACGCGCGGTACGCGTCGTCGTACACCCTGGTGTCGCGGGCATACAGGTTCGGTATGTAGCGGTCGCGGTCCCGGTGCACCAGGCGCGCAATCAGCAGCAACAGGACAAGCCCGCCGAACACGGCGAGAAGCACCGGCTGGAAATAGCACGCCGCGGCCAGCGCGAGCGCGATTCCGACGAGGACCGCTTTCCACACCTTGTGCAGGTTCGTCCGGTCGACTTGTCGCCTTTCCACCGTCGGGCTGTCGACTACGCTCACCGGTTCGCTCCCAACCAGGTCATGGGCGAGCTCCGCCTTCCGTCAGCTCTCGGACAGCCCACGAAGCCAGAGGCTCCCGAGCCGAAGACGATGAACAATGATTCGCAAACATACCCAATGCGTTCAACACGTGTGTGATACTTCCCCCGACCGGGGGGACACGTCCTCATTCTTCTTCTTCTAGGTTGCTTCCTTGCTCCACGCCGAAAGCGTCAGCCCTATCGACGGCCGGGGGGGTCAGCGCTCAGTAGGGTCGGGCTTTCGCGCCGACATCGAAGGCCTGCGCGCCGTCGCGGTCGTGGCCGTCGTCCTCTTTCACGCCGGCCTGCCCGGCGTGGGCGGCGGGTTCGTCGGCGTCGACATGTTCTTCGTCATCTCGGGCTTCCTGATCACCGGGCTGCTGTGGCGCGAGGTGAGCTCCGCCGGCACCGTGAAGTTGAGCCGCTTCTACGGAGCCCGTGCCCGACGGCTGCTGCCGGCGTCGGCCCTGGTCGGCGTGGTCACCGCGATCGGCTCCGCCGCCCTGCTGCCGCCGCTGCAGGCCCACGACGTGCTCGTGGACGGTGTCTATAGCGCGCTGTACGTCAGCAACAACCACTTCGCCCACGAGGGCCTGAGCTACTTCTCCCCGGCGCAGCCGCCGTCGCCGTTTCAGCACTACTGGTCGCTGGGCGTGGAGGAGCAGTTCTACCTGGTGTGGCCGGCGCTGATCATCGGCACGGCGTGGCTCGTCCGGCTGGTGCGCCGGCGCAGCAAGGCCGGGAGCCCGTCCAAGCAGACCCCGTATCTGGTGGTCCTCGCCCTCGTCGCGGCGCTGTCGTTCGCGCTGTCGCTGGCCGCCACTTTCGTGGCGCCCTCCGTCGCGTTCTTCTCCCTGCCCACCCGGGCGTGGCAGTTGGCCGCGGGGGGCCTGGTGGCCCTCATGGCCGGCCGGTTGAGCCGGCTGCCGGCGCGCGCCGCCACCATCCTGGGCTGGGCGGGTCTGGCGGTGATCCTGCTGGCCTGCTGCCTGCTTGGCCCGGGCACGCTCTATCCGGGCACGGCCGCGCTGTTGCCGGTGCTGGGTGCGGTGCTGGTGATCGGCGCCGGCTGCGCCGCGCCCGCCCGGGGATGCGGCCGCGTGCTGGCTGCGGCGCCTATGCGCGCGATCGGCCGCATCTCCTACTCCTTGTACTTGTGGCACTGGCCGGTGCTTCTGCTCGCGCCGGCGTTGCTGGGCCACCCCCTGGGGCTGGCCGGCAGGCTGGCGACCGTCCTCGTCTCGGGGGCGCTGGCCGTGCTCACCCTGCGTTTCATCGAGGATCCCTTCCGATTCGCCGCGCCGATACGCCAGTCCGCCCTGGCCAGCCTCGCGCTGGGCGGTGTCGCCACCGCCGCCGCCGTCTGCGTCGGCGTGGTGCTGATCGACGAGGTGCCCGACCCGGTCGGCGGCGGCGCGCCCGCCGCGCGGTTGAGCATCACCGCGTCGACTCCCCCGCCGGGCTCCGGCATCGACGCCTACGACGCGGCGGTGCACGACGCGTTCGCCCAGGTGCAGGCCGCGGTCGCGGCGGCGACCAACCTGAGGGCCGTGCCGTCGAACCTCGAACCGCCGCTGGCTCACGCGGCCGCCGAATACCGGGCCGAGTTCTTCAACGGCTGCCAGCGCAACCTGTTGGCGGTCGGGCAGCCCGGGTGCGTGCTGGGCGATCCGGCGTCGAAGACGACGGTGGCGCTGCTGGGTGATTCGCACGCCACCATGTGGGCGCCGGCGTTCCAGCAGGTCGCCGAGCAGCGGCACTGGCGGCTGGAGACCCTGACCAAGGGGGCGTGCCCGCCGATGAGCTTGCCCGTCAACGGCTTCGTCGGTCGCCTGGTCGACTACGTTCAGCGCTGCGAGCAGTGGCGCACCGCGATGCTGGCCCGGCTGCGCGCCGAGCACCCCAAGCTCGTCGTGGTGAGCATGTCGCGGGGGTACGGCGGCCTGGACTACCTGCCCAAGCCCTACAACCGGGCGTGGTCCGACGGCCTGACCCGTCTGGTGCAGCAGCTGCGCGGTATCGGTACGCAGGTGCTGGTGCTCGGGCCGGTGCCGAACCCGTACGAGTCGGTGCCGATCTGTCTGTCCGACCACCTCGACGACGCGACGGCTTGCTCGTCGCCGCGCTCGAAGGCGTTGAACCGGGCCGGCATCGCGGACGAGACCGCCGCCACCAAGGCCGGCGACGGACACTACGAAAACCTCACCCAGCTGTTCTGCACCGCCGACCGGTGCCCGGTCGTCGTGGGCAACACCATGGTGTATTTCGACGATCACGTGACGAGCGAATACGCCCGTGCGCTCGCCCCCGCGATGGGCGCGCTCGCCGAACGCGCCCTCGCCGGCGCATCCGGGGCGGCGGCCAACCGCACGCCTGCCGGGGGCTGACCCGTACCGCCGATACGGGCGATCAAGCTACGGGTTGCCGTTATGATCACCCGGACCGCGCCCACGGCAACGCGTGCCGGTCACCAAATTCTCTGCGCGGAGGAACCGGAGGCGTCGGCAGTTGTCAACATCGGTGCTCATCACTGGCGGGGCGGGATTCATCGGGTCCGCCCTTGCCCGCCGCCTCGTCGGAGCCGGCTACGACGTCGCCGTCATGGACGTCTTTCACCCGCAGGTCCATGCCGAAGGTGCCGCGGTCAACCTGCCGCCATCCGTGCGGTTGTTCACCGGCGACGTCACCCACGCCCCGGACTGCGACGCGGTGCTCCGGTTGTTCCGTCCTTCCCAGATCGTCCATCTGGCGGCCGAGACGGGTACGGCGCAGTCGCTTTCCGAGGCGACGCGCCACGGTTCGGTGAACGTGGTGGGAACGACCCAACTTCTCGATGCCCTGGGCCGTTCGGGACACGTGCCAGACCAGCTCGTCCTGGCTTCGTCGAGGGCCGTCTACGGCGAGGGGGCTTGGCAATGCGGCGCGCAGGTCTTCTACCCGCAGCCCCGCAGCCACGCCCAGCTCCTGGCGGGCATCTGGGACCCGCAGGGGCCGACGGACGATCCCGCGATCCCGCTGCCGAGCTGTGCGGGACGAACGGAGCCGCGACCCACGAACATCTATGCCGCGACCAAACTCGCCCAGGAGCACATCCTGTCCGCCTGGACCGCGGCTCATGACACCAACGTGAGCATGCTGCGGCTGCAGAACGTCTTCGGGCCGGGCCAGTCGCTAACCAACTCCTACACCGGGATAGTCGCCCTGTTCGCCCGGTTGGCGCGCGAGCGACAGGCGCTGGAGGTCTACGAAGACGGACGGATCGTGCGCGATTTCATCTATATAGATGATGTCGTGCAGGCGCTGTTCGCCGCGATCGAGAAGCCGGCGACCGTGGCCCGCTGCGTCGACATCGGCTCCGGGATCCCGACCACCATCCACGAGCTGGCGCAAAAGATCGCCGCCATCTGCGCCGCCCCCGAACCGGTCGTCGTGGCGAAATTCCGCGACGGCGACGTGCGCGCGGCGAGATGCGACATTGAGCCGGCCGGTGTCGAGCTCGGCTGGAGCCCGAAGTGGACGCTCGAGGACGGGCTGCGCGCTCTGCTCCACTGGATCGGCGAGCAGGCCTAACCACCCACGTCAAACCGCCGCCGGCGCCGATCGGCCACCACGGTTGGCGCGGGTCGGATGGTGCGTGCTGGAATCGGTCGAGCCTGTTGAACGGGTGTGTGATAATTCCTCGATTCGAGAACGTGCCCTCTTTCAGGTAGGTGACCTTGCGCCAGTCCGACAGCGTTCGCCCTACCGAAGAGGCGCAGGGTCGGCCCTCGGCACAGTCGCGGTTCCGCCCGGACATCGAGGGCTTGCGCGCGGTCGCGGTGCTGGCGGTCGTCCTGTTCCACGCCGACGTGCCCGGGGTCGACGGCGGATTCATCGGGGTGGACGTTTTCTTCGTCATCTCGGGCTTCCTGATCACCGGACTGCTGTGGCGCGAGGTGAGCAGGACCGGCACCGTCGGGCTGGGCAAGTTCTACGGGGCCCGGGCCCGCCGGCTGCTGCCGGCGTCGGCCACCGTCGGTGTGGTCACCCTGATCGGCTCGGCCGTGCTGCTCCCCCCGCTACAGGCCCGGGGCGTCATCTTCGACGGCATCGCGAGCGCGCTGTATGTCAGCAACTACTGGTTCATTCAGCAGGGCGTCGACTACTTCGGCGGCATGACGCCGACTTCGCCGTTCCAGCACTACTGGTCACTCGGGGTGGAGGAACAGTTCTACCTGGTCTGGCCGGCCCTGATCATCGGGACGGCGTGGCTCGTCCGGCGTGCGCGCCGGCGCGCCAAGACCGGCACCGACCCCGCGCCGCCGTCGTCGCAGCGCCCGTATCTCGTGGTCCTCGCGTTCGTCGCGGCCGCGTCGTTCGCGCTGTCGTTCGTGATCACCGAGGCGGCACCTGCGATCGCGTTCTTCTCGCTGCCCACCCGGGCCTGGCAGTTGGCCGCCGGCGGGCTGATAGCCCTCACGGCCGACCGGTGGCGCCGCCTGCCGGCACGCGCTGCCGCGCTGGCCGGATGGGCCGGGCTGGCGCTCATCGTGGTCGGCTGCAACCAGTTCAATTCGGCCACGCTGTACCCGGGTACCGCCGCGCTGTTGCCCACGCTCGGCGCGATGCTGGTGATCGGCGCCGGCTGTGCCACGCCGTCGCAGGGATGCGGCCGCGTGCTGGGATCCTCGCCGATGCGCGCGATCGGGCGGATCTCCTACTCGTGGTATCTGTGGCACTGGCCGGTGCTGCTGCTGACGCCGGCGTTGCTTGGCCACCCGTTGGGGCTGGCCGCCAGGTTGACGACGGCCGTCGCGTCCGGCGCGCTGGCCGTGCTGACGCTGCGATTCATCGAAAACCCGCTGCGGTTCGCCGATCCCGTGCGCCGCTCGGCGCGGGCCAGCCTCTTACTCGGCGGCGTGTCCACCGCGGTGGCGGTCTGCGTGGGCGTGGCGCTGCTGGTGTGGGTGCCCACCCCGGTCGGGCGCGGCGCACCGGCCGCGCCGCTGTCCATCACCGCGGCGCCTCCCCCCGCGGGCGCCGCCATGGCCGCCTACGACGCCGCGGTACAGCAGGCGTTCGCGCAAGTGCACGCGGCGGTGGCGGCGTCGGCCGACCTCAGATCGGTGCCCTCGAACCTCGATCCCCCGCTGGCCGACGCCGCGGCCGAACACCAGGTCTTTTTCCGCGACGGCTGCATGCGCAATTTTTCCCAGGACGGGCAGCCGGAGTGCGCGACGGGCGACACCTCGTCAGCGACGACGGTGGCCCTGGTCGGCGACTCCACCGCCGTGATGTGGAACCCGGCGTTGCAGCAGATCGCCACCCAGCGGCACTGGCGGCTGGAGATGATGGCCAAGGCCGGTTGCCCACTGCTGGACCTGCACATCGTCAGCCCCAACCTGCACCGCGAATACACCGAGTGCACGCGGTGGCGCGGTCAGATCCTCGCCCGGTTGGGCGCCGAGCACCCGCGGCTGATCGTGCTCAGCGTGATGCGCCAGTACGGCGCCCGCTACGGTTTGCCGTCGGGCTTCACGTCCTACGACTCGGCGTGGAACAACAGCTTCTTCCGCCTGATCCAGGAGCTGCGCGGCACCGGTGCGCAGGTGCTGGCGCTCGGGCCGACCCCCGACCCGCAGTCGTACGTGCCGATCTGCTTGTCGGGCCACCTCGATGACGCGAGCGCCTGCTCGCCGTCCAGATCGGCGGCGGTGAACGAAACCGGGATCACGGCCGAATCCGCGGCAACCACCTCCGCCGGCGGACAATATGCCGACATCACCGATCTGTTCTGCACCACCAACCGCTGCCCGGTCATCGTCGGCAATACCCTTGTTTACCTCGACCGGAGTCATCTGACGTTCGAGTACTCCCGGCTGTTGGCGCCGGCGGTCGCGGCGCTGGCCGACCGCACGCTCGCCCACGGTTGAACGCCGCGGTCGCCGATCAGCCGACCCGCTTGAGGCGCGCGAAGTTCTCCACCAGATCGGCGGTGACCGCGACGCTCTCGGCGGGTTTGGTCATCCGGGCGGCGAGGTCGCGGGCATGGGTGAGGCATTGCGGGTCGAGGACGGTGCGCAGGTCCGCGACCAACGATTTCTCGGTGGTGGCCGAAAAGCGCCGCCCGGTACCGACTTTCAGTCGTTTGACCCGCGCTCCCCAGAGCCCCTGATCGGGCAGCGTCCAGAGGATCAACGTCGGCAGGCCCGCGCGCAGGCCCGCGTTCGTGGTGCCGCAGCCGCCGTGGTGCACGAACGCGCGGCAGGCGGGCAAGGCCGCCGCGTAGTTCATCACGCCCACCACCTTGACGTGCTCGGAGTGCGGGACGTTGCTGTAGTCCGACCCGGCCGCACACACCAGCGCCCGCTCGCCCAGCTGCGCGCACGCCGAGCTGATCATCGCGAGCGTGTCGGCGGCGGATTCGACGCCGACGCTGCCGAACCCGAAGCAGATCGGCGGTTTTCCCGCCGCAATCCACGCCGCGACTTCCTCGTCGGCGTCCGTCGGCAACTCCATCGTCAGCGCGCCGACGAACGGCCGCCGGCCGCCGAATTCCGCCCATTCGGCCGCCAGCCCGGGGTAGCACACCTCGTCGTAGGCCTGGATTTCCAGCGAGCCGCGTTCGGCGATCCGGCGCGGCCACGGGCGTGTCGCCGCGGGCAAACCAAGGTCACGGCGCTGCGCATCCTCGACCGCCTTGCCCCCGCGCCAGGCCAGCCAGTCCAGCGTCCGGGTGGCGGAGCGGGCCAGCGGCGCCGGCAGGAACGGCAGCAGGCGGCCGTTGGCCCGCAGCGGGAAGATGTGCAGGGTGGCGAACGGGATGTCGCGATACTCCGCGGCGTTGAGCGCGTCGTCCTCGAAATTCATGCCGGTCAGCAGCAGGTCGGCGCCCTCGGCCAGCGACGTCAGCGTCGCGCTGACCTCGGGCCGGCACTGGGAAAGGGGCGCCGAATATTCGCCCGACAGCCTGCCCAGTTCCCGGACCTTCCAGGGGGTGGTGAACAGGCCGGCCCAGAAATCGCGGTGCGGGTCCAGGATGGCCTTCAATTCCGGCCCGTAGGCGACCGCCGTGGGACCGGCCGCCTCGGTGAAGCTGACCATTTCGGGCGCGACGGCCATCTGCACGTCGTGCCCGCGGCGCACCAGCTCGCGGCCGACAGTGACGTAGGGCTCGACCTCGCCGCGAGTTCCCCAGTTTGCCAGCACGAACTTCATCGGCGAGATCCTAGCCTTTCACTTCCCTTGCGCGGGTGGGGAATGGACGCGACCGCTCCCAGCCGCCCAGCAGCATAACCGGGCAGTCGCGGATTCGGCCGAGGGGCATTGAACGTGTGTGTGATAATGCCTCGATTCGATGAACGCCTCCTCAGACAGGTGGGTGACCGTGGTCCAGGCCGAAAGCGTTAGCCCCGCCGGGGTGGCGCAGGATCGGGGCTCGGCACACAAGGAATTCCGCCCGGACATCGAGGGCCTGCGCGCGCTGACGCTGGTGGCCATCCTGCTCTTCCACGCCGACGTGCCCGGCGCGAGCGGCGGGTTCGTCGGCCCGGACATCTTCTTCATCATTTCGGGCTTCGTCATCACCGGGCAGCTCTGGCGCGAGGTGAACAACACCGGCACCCTCGGGCTGCGCAAGTTCTATGCCGCGCGGGTCCGCCGCCTGCTGCCGGTCGCGGCCCTGATCGGGAGCGTGACCGTGGTCGCCTCGGCGGTCCTGTTGTCGCCCCTGCAGGCCAAGACCGTGGTGGAGGACGGCATCGCGTGCGCGTTATACGTCGGCAACTACTGGTTCATCCACGAAAACGTCGACTACTTCGGCGGCCATCAACCGCCGTCGCCGTTCCAGCACTACTGGACCCTGGGCGTCGAGGAGCAGTTCTACCTGGTGTGGCCGGTGCTGATCATCGGCACCTGGTGGCTGATCCGGCGCACCCGCCGCCGACGCACCGGCGCTACTACTAATACGTCGTCGAACTCACCGAAGCGCGCCTTCCTGGCGGTGTTCGCTCTGGTCGCGATCCTGTCGTTCGCGCTGTCGCTGCTGACCACCTACCTGGTGCCGCCGGCGGCGTACTTCTCGCTGCCCACGCGGGCGTGGGACCTGGCCGTGGGCGGCATGCTGGCGCTCACCGCCAACCAGTGGCGCCGGCTGCCGGCGCGGGCGGCCGCGATCACCGGATGGGCGGGGCTGGCCCTGATCGTGTTGGTCTGCAACCGGCTGACCCCGGCGACGCCGTATCCGGGCACCGCCGCGATCTGGCCGCTGCTCGGCACGGTCCTGGTGATCGGCGCCGGCTGCGCCACGCCCACGCTGGGGGCGGGCCGCATCCTGGCGTTCAAGCCGATGCGCGAGATGGGCCGGCTGTCCTACTCGTGGTATCTGTGGCACTGGCCAGTGCTGGTGCTCGCCGTGCCGCTGCTGGGCCACCAGCTGGGCCTGGTTGGCCGGTTGGTGGCGGTCCTGCTGTCCGGCGGCCTGGGCATGCTCACGCTGCGGTACGTCGAGACCCCGCTGCGCTATGCCGCCCCCCTGCGCAAGTCCCCGCTGGCCAGTTTCGCGGTGGGCGCCACCGCCACCGCGGTGGCCGTCGGCGTGGGTGTGGCGATGCTGGCGTGGATTCCGATTCCGGTCGGCCGCGGCGTGCCCGGCACGCCGTTGACCATCACCGCGGCGCCGGTTCCCGCGGGCGACGGCATGGACGCCTACGACGCGGCGGTGCAGCAGGCATTCGCGCAGGCGCAGGCCGCGGTCGCGGCGTCGGCCGAGCTGAGGGCCGTGCCGTCGAACCTGCAACCCCCGGTCGCCGAGGCGACGGCCGGGCAGAACGCGATGTGGTCCAGCGGCTGCTTCCGCGGCGCCAACCAGAGCGGGCAGCCCGAGTGCGCGACGGGCGACACCGCGTCGAGCACGACGGTGGCCCTGGTCGGCGACTCACACGCGGCGATGTGGGATCCGGCCTTTCAGCCGATCGCCGAACAACGGCACTGGCGGCTGGAGATGATGGCCAAGGCGGGCTGCCCCTTGCTCGACGTGCCGATCGCCAAACACCTCGACGGCCTGATCGAACGCTTCATGCACTGCGACGAGTGGCGGGCGCTGATCCTGGCCCGGTTGCGCGCCGAGCACCCGCGCCTGGTGGTGGTGAGCATGTCGCGGGAGCACAGCGAGGGCAGTTGGCAGGCGGGCTACACGCCGTACGACCCGGCGTGGATCGACAGCCTGACCCGCCTGGTGCAGCAGCTGCGCAGCACCGGCACCAGGGTGCTGGTGCTGGGCCCGGTCCCCGACCCGGGCACGCCGGTGCCGGAATGCCTGTCCGGCCACCTCGATGACGCGACGGCCTGCTCCCCGCCCCGGTCGGCCGCGGTGAACGACGCCGGGATCGCGGCCGAGACCACTGCCACCAAAGCCAGCGGCGGCCAATACGCCGACCTCACCGAGCTGTTCTGTACCACCAGCCGCTGCCCCGTGATCGTCGGCAACGCCATGGTCTACCTCGACTGGAACCACATCACGGCCGACTACTCCCGGGAGCTGGCGCCGGCGATGGGGGCGCTCGCCGACCGAGCGCTCGCCCGCTAGTCCCCCGCGGGTCCCTCGAGGTACCAGGGGTTGGCCCGCGCCCAATCGATGGTGCGGCGGATCCCCTCCTCGACGTCGACCTTGAGGCGCCACCCCAGCTCCCGCTGCGCCTTGGTGGAGTCCGGAATACGACGGGGAATGTCCTCGTAACGGCCGCCGTAGCGCGCCGCCGTGTCGACGACTTCGGCTTCGGACACCCCCTCGACGTTGGCGATCTTGATCGCCAGTTCGACGGCGTCACGCATGGTGGTCTCGGTCATGCTCCCGATGTTGAAGGCCTCGCCGATCGCCGCGTCGCTGTCGGCCGCGAGCAGGGTGCCGGCGATCGCGTCGTCGACGAAGGTGAAGCACCGCGTCTGGTCACCCGAGTCGTACAGCAACGGCCGGCGGCCGTTGAGGATGCGGTGAACGGACTGCGAAATCACGAAAATCGGGTTCTGCCGCGGGCCGTAGACGTTGAAGTAGCGAACGACCGTCACCGGCAGCCCGACGGCGGTGTGCATCGCGAAGACGAGATGCTCGGCCATGGCCTTGCTGGTGCTGTAGCTCCACCGCGCCGTCCTGGTGGAACCGAGCACCCGGTCGTCGTCCTCCGCCCACGGCGGGTTCGGGTTCTTGCCGAACACCTCGGACGTGCTGGCGAACACCACGCGGGTGCCGTGCCGCTGGCTCAGCTCCAGCACGTTGCGGGTGCCGGTCACGTTGACGTCGAGAACGCGCAGCGGATCCTTCATGTAGTTCTTGACGCCGACGACCGCGGCCAGGTGGAAGATCTTGTCGACACCGGGCGTCAGGGCCGCTTCGAGCGCGCTCAGGTCGGTGACGTCGCCCTGCACGAACCGGAAGTTGGGGTGCTTGTCGAAGTCGATGCTGGTGTCGCGGGTGTTCTTCGCCTGGTCGAACACCGTGACCGAGTCGCCGCGGTCCAGCAGCGTGGACACCAGGTGCGATCCGATCAGACCATAGCCGCCCGTTACGACGACATTAGACATAGTCGCTCTTTCATTCTGGGTACAGGTTTACTTCGCCTGCAGTATGCCTATCGGCCGATCCCCTTGTAGAGGAATCCGGCGGCGCGCACGGCCGCCGGGTCGAAGCTGTTGCGCCCGTCGAGGAACACGCAGCCGGGCGCGGTGAGGTCCGCGAGCCGGGCCAGCGGGATCTGGTGGAATTCCCGGTGGCCCGCGAGCACTACCAGGGCGTCGGCATCCTTGACCGCCGACTCGATGTCGGGGGTCAGCGGGATCTTCGTCACCGTGGGGGCCTCCTCGTCGGGCACCCAGGGGTCATGGATGGACAGCTCGCAGCCGGACTCCTCCAGCAGGGAGACGACGTACTTGGTGGGCGTGAGCCGGCAGTCGCCGGTGTTGTTCTTGAACGCGATGCCCAGCACCGCGATCTTGCTGGTCTCGATGGCCTTGTCCTGCTCGGCCAGCAGCTGGGTCAGCAGCCCGTAGGTGTAGGCGGGCATGGTGTCGTTGACGGTCCGCGAGGTCCGCGGGATGCCCAGCTCCAACCCGAGCGACTCGCCGAGATGGTTGACGAACCACGGATCCTTCGTCAGGCAGTAGCCGCCCACACCCATGCTGGGCCGCAGGATGTTGACGTTGTGGGTGCCCTTCGGCATGGAGTTGGCGGCCTCGATGACCTGCAGCCCGTCCATGTCCAGCCGGTCGCACACCTTGGCCAGCTCGTTGGCCATCGCGATGTTGAGGTCGATCCAGAGGTTGTCCGCGAGCTTGACCATCTCGGCCGTGCGCGGGTCGTCGACGACGATGGATTCCACCCCCAGGGCGTGGCGCCACAGCGTGGAGCAGGCGCGCGCGGTGCGCTCGTCGACCGCGCCGACTACGACGGGGATCGACGTCAGCTCGCGGATGGCCTGACCTTCGGCGAGCCGCTCGGGGCAGAACGCCAACCCGAAGTCGATGCCGGCCCGCAGCCCCGAGGTCTCCTCGAGGATCGGCAGCACCAGGTTTTCGGTGGTGTCGGGCGGCACCGTGCTCTTGAGGATGACCAGGTGGCCGCGGTGCAGGTGCTCCCCGACGGCCCGCGCCGCGGCCTTGATGTCGTCGACGATGGGCTCGTAGTCCGGACCCAGCGGGGTGCCGACGGTGACGATGACGAAGTCGTTGTCGGCGACGGCGCCGAAATCGGTCGTGGCGCGCAGCCGTCCGACCCGCGCGTTGTCGGCCACCAGCTCGCCAAGCCCCGGCTCGGGAACGGTGGTCCGGCCCGCGTTGATCTCGTCGACGACGTTCTGCCGGACGTCGATCCCGGTCACCGGCCAGCCGCGGT
This sequence comes from Mycobacterium sp. NGS34, assembly GCF_059812845.1. NCBI lineage: Bacteria > Bacillati > Actinomycetota > Actinomycetes > Mycobacteriales > Mycobacteriaceae > Mycobacterium > Mycobacterium sp. NGS34. Next base: position 124,211 of record NZ_JCALDM010000010.1, on the reverse strand, counting down.
CGGCCAGCACGGCGCCGATCACCGTGCCGATGTAGCCGAAGCCGACGACTGCGATCCCCGACCGCATGCCTCGGACGATCAGATCGATCTCAGCGTCGCTGCGTCCGAAAACGCCTTCTGCCATCGCGGAACCTCGCCCTTCGGTCCCCCGTGCGCGGTGTGGATTGGAAGGGGCCTCCCGCCCCTGGCTAACCGTCCGGCAGTCTAATCCAACACCGGTACAATAGACCAGAAGTTTGGGTAGGCACCCGGAGTTGGGCTTCGAGTACCACCTCGTAGACGACCGCGATAGACCGGAAAGATCCCCGTGTATGGCTGATAAGGTCGCCCGCATGGACCTGTTCGTGCGCGAATCCGGTCCGGTCGGGGCACCCACAATCGTCTTCCTGCACGGCGCGTATACCAGCGGCTGGTACTGGGAACCGGTGGTCGAACGCATGCCGCAATACCGCTGCCTGGTCCCCGATCTGCCGCACTACGGCAAGAGCTTCGAGCAGGGCCCGTTCGACATGGGCCGGGCCGCCGCCGCGGTCGCGGAGCTGATCCGCTCCCGCGTGGACGCGGGCCGGGCGCACGTGGTGGGCCTGTCGCTCGGGGCTCAGGTGGGGGTGCAGCTGCTGGCGACCGAGCCGAAGCTCGTCGATCGCGCGGTGCTGTGCGGGACGATCATCAACAGGGTGCCGTTCGTGGAGTTGACGCGGCGCGTGTTGTCGCTGCCCGCCCGGAACCCGGCGTACCGCGCGATGGTGCGCCGCTACCGGAACGCTTGGCAGGCAAGGGTTCCCGCGGCCCACATCGACGAGTACCGCGAGGACGTGCGCCTGATCACCAGCGGGCAGCTCGCCGACGTCACCCTGGCGTCGTCGGGATTCACCCTTCCCGAGGAACTCGGCCAATCGGATTCGCCCACCATGTTCGTGACCGGCGCCAAGGAGTTGCCGCTCGTCCGCCGGTGGGCCGCGGCGCTCGCCCGGGAAATGCCCAACGGGGTGGACCGGGTCGCACTCGGCATGCCCCATGACTGGCCGACGCGCTATCCGGACCTGTTCGCCCGCACGCTCGACGGGTGGTTCACCGACGGCCCCCTGCCGCCCGAGATCGCGGCGCCGAAGTCTCAGCCCGGCTGGCGCAGCGGAAGGCCGGCGGCGCGATAGATCCCGTCGATGACGGTCATGTTCTCGATCGCGCCCTCGGCCGTCGTCTTCACCGGCTCACCGCGCAGCACCGCCCCGGCGAAAGCGTCGAGCTGATAGGCGTAGGTGGTGCGCCGCGGGAATCGCTCCACGCGCTTCCCGTCGGCCGAGCGGATCGAGAGCCGGGGCAACAGGTGCGGGGCCGCCGGGCTGAAGTAGCTCAGCTGGCCGCGGTCGCCGATGATCTTGGCGTTCGCCCAGAACAGGTTCGACGACCACAGGGCGCAGTGCAGCCGGCCCGTGTGCCCCTCGGCGAACCGCATTTCCGCCGTCATAACCCGGTCCACCTGGGGACCGTCCAGTTTCGCCTTCGCCGAGACGACATCGGGAGTCGAACCGCCGAACGTGCGGAGCATGTCGACCGTGTACACGCCGGCGTCCATCACCGCGCCCCCGGCCAGGCCGTAGTCGTACACGTTGGCGTTGGAGCGCTTCGGCAGCAGCACGCAGACGGCGACCTCCACCCGCTCCAGCTTGCCCAGCTCCCCCGACGCGATGATCTGCTCGACGCGCTGGGTCAGCGGGTGGAAGCGGTATTGCAGCGCCTCCATGACGACCCGGTCGGACTTGGCGGCCAGTTCGGCGATCTCGCGGGCCTCGGCGGCATTGGCGGTGAACGGCTTTTCGCACAGCACGTGCTTGCCCGCGTCGAGCGTGGCGCGGGTCCACCTGCCGTGCACGCTGGTCGGCAGCAGGTTGTAGACCGCGTCGAGGTCCGGGTCGGCGACCAACTCCTCGTAGCTGTCGTGCGCCCGGGCGATGCCGTGTTTGGCGGCAAAGTCCCGCGCGCGGGACGCATCCCGCGACGCCACCGCGGCGACGACGACCTCGGTGTTCTCCTTGGCCGGGGTGAGAAACGTCGTGGGCGCCCAACGTGAAGCACCCAAGATTCCGATCCGTACCGGGCCGCCGCCTGCAGACATGGGGGCGATGCTAACAGTCGATCCGGCTGGCCACCGCAACAATTTTGAACGGATCGGACGGCGGCAAAGCGATGCTAGGATCGCGATTCGCCCGGACCGGGCAAAGCGTTGGACACCATCCGCTGAGGAGCTCGATTGGCTGACGGCGACCTGAGTGCGCGCGAGGCCGAACGCGTTGTGTGGGACGTGATCGTCGTCGGCACCGGCATGGGCGGCGGGATGCTGGGCCACTCGCTGGCCCGCGCGGGCCGGCGGGTGCTGTTCGTCGAAAAGGGCCGCTCGACCCTGCCGGGGACGCCGGGAACGATTCGCGCGGCCATGCCGGAACTCGCCGAACCGGGCGCGGTCCGTTCCGCCGAGGCCTACTACGACGCGTTGGCTCGCGCGGGACGCACCACCGACGAGATCGAAGACATCAGCGGGCGGCGCCCGAAGAAGTACGTGCCGTTCATCGGCAGCGGCACCGGCGGCTCCTCGGCCCTCTACGGCATGGTCTGCGAGCGGTTCTTCGCCCAAGACTTCACCCCGCGGCAAAACTTCCGCGACCCCGGTGATTCCACCGTGCCCGAGGCCTGGCCGATCAGCTACGACCAGCTGAGCCCGTGGTATGCCGAGGCCGAAAAACTGTTGGGGGTGCGCGGCGCGCCCGATCCCCTGCGCCCCGAGTCCGCCGACGTGGGTTTGCCTGCGGCGCCGCCCTTTTCATCCGACAACCAGCCGCTGGTCAACTACCTGAGCGGCCGCGGCCTGCACCCCTACCACCTGCCGATGGCCTGCGACTACACCGAGGGCTGCACCACCTGCCAGACGTATCTCTGCCCCCGGCCGTGCAAGAACGACGCCGCCCGCAACGGCGTGCTCCCCGCGATCACCGAGCACGGCGCGCACCTGCTGACCGAATGCCGGGTCGTGCGCCTGGAGGCCGACCGCACCCGCGTGCAGCGGGTGATCGCCCAGCGCCGCTCGGACATGCTGGCACTGACGGGCAAGGTCGTGGTGCTGGCGGCCGGCGCGCTGGCCACCCCCGTCTTGTTGCTCAACTCCCGGTCCGGCGACTGGCCGCGCGGGCTGGCCAACGGCTCGGACTGGGTGGGCCGCAACCTGATGCGCCACCTGCTCGAGCCGATCGAGATCTGGCCCAACCCCAAACGCACGATCACGACGCCGAACAAGGAAATCGGGCTCAACGACTTCTATTTCACTGACGGGCAGAAGTACGGCACCGTGCAGTCGTTCGGCGAGATACCGCCCATGGAGTGGCTGGCCAACCGCCCCGGCCGGCGGGGCAAAGCGCTACGCGCGACGGGCCCCGCGGGGCGCCGGTTGTATCAGCGGTTCGTCACCGGCGGCCTGGTGCTGGCCGGGATCATGGAGGACCTGCCGTACCTGGACAACCGCGTCCTGCCGAGCGACCGGCCCGGCGCCGACGATCGCCAGCGGCTGCGACTTCGGTACCGGTTGCACCCCAGCGAGGTCGAGCGCCGCGCGGCGTTCGTGCGGCAGCTGAAGGAGGTGTTGCAGCCGTTCCGCAACCTCACCCTGGGCACCGGCAAGGACAACGCGAACCTCGGCCACGTCTGCGGCACCTGCCGCTTCGGCACCGACCCGAAGACCAGCGTGCTGGACCCGCAAAACCGGGCGCACGAGGTGGACAACCTCTACGTCGTGGACACCTCGTTCTTCCCGTCCAGCGCCGGGTTGAACCCCAGTCTGACGGTCGCGGCCAACGCCTTACGGGTGGCCGCGCACGTGAGCCAGGCGCATTTCACCGACTGACCGCTTGTCGTCCGGGGATCAGCCGTCGGCGAGCGCGCGGTCGGCCAGCGCCCCGATCGCCGGCGCCAACAGCCGCGAGTACTCCAGCGTGATGTGCCGCCAGTCGCGGTAGACGAGGGTGTTGCCGACGATGACCGGGCAGCGGGCCTTGGTGCAGAACAGCTCGGTGAGGTCGGCGTATTGTCCGCCGCCGGCCTTGGCGCCGGCGGACTCGGCCGCGATGCCCGGCCGGTTGACCGCCGACGACGCGGGCGGCGAACAGGCCGTCGCGTCGTCGAGGTGCCCGGACAGGCAGATCGGCACCTCGGACTGCGGATCCGGGATCGGCCCGAGCACCAGCACCTTGGCGCCGATGTCGCGCAGTTGCTGCACGAGACGCGTGAGGCTCTGGACCCAGGCCGGGCCGTATGCGTCGACACCCAGCAGCCGTTCGCTTTCGGCGGTGTAACCCCGCCACATGCTCAGCACCACCAGCCGCGGGTGCTCGGCGCGTAACCGGGCCATGATCTGCTCGCGCCACTGCTGGCAGTGTGAATATCGTTCGGCCAGGTGGTGCAGGGGCACGCTGCTGGGCAAGTCCATCAGGGGGCAGGCCCCCTTGGCCAAGGTCTCCAGCCGCCAGTGCCGCTGGGCCGCGATCTGCTGGAACGCGGGATTCCACATCGCGGCGTTCGAGTCGCCGGCCAGCGCGATCGTGGTCGTCGACGCGGTGTCGCCGCTCGCGCACTCGGGCTGTCCGACTTCGGCGATGTTGCGCAGGCAGCCGTTGAACAACAGGTCACCGGACGTCGCCAGGGGCGGGCTCAGGTTCGACGGGACGGCCTGGAGGCCGGCCGACGCCGCAACCGCAGCCTGCACCTGCGCGAACGCCTGCCGCACCGCCACGTCGTAGGCGTCGACGCTGGAGCCGGCGGGGACGGGGGCCGCGGCGATGGACAGCGGCGCCGCCGCCGGGCCGCGCCCGACCGGGGTCGGCACGTGCTCCAGCAGCACCAGGCCCACCGACACCGCGACCGCGGTGGCCGCACCACCCAGCGCGAGGCTGGCCAGCGCGGATCGGCGTATCGGCGAGGCGAATCGCAGCGGGTTCTCGATGAAACGCAGGGTGAGCACCGCCAACCCGCCGGAGATCAGGGCCGCTGCCAGCCTGGCGGCCAGGCCCAGCGGGTGGCCCAGCAACGCGGGCGCGAGCACCAGCACCGGCCAGTGCCACAGGTACCACGAGTAGGAGATCCGGCCGATCGCCCGCATCGGCGACACCGCCAGGACGCGGCCGCACCCCTGCGACGCCACGGCGCAGCCGGCCCCGATCACCAGCGCCGCGCCCAGCGCGGGCAACAGGGCGGCGATACCGGGATACGGGGTGGTCGGGCCCAGCCAGACGCAGGCCAGCAGGATCAGGACCAGCCCGGCCCAGCCGGCCGGCACGGCAGCCCGGGGCGCCAGCCGGCGCCATTGGTCGGCGGTGAGGGCGACGATGCCGCCGACCGCCAACTGCCAGGCCCGGGTCGGCAGCGAGTAGAAGGCCACGGACGGCAACCAAAGGGTGTCCACCAGTGACAGCGCGAACGACGCGACCGCGACCAGCGCGAGGACCACGAGATAGGGGCGCTTCGACGCGGTGGCCTGGGTCCTGGTGCGCCGGCGCACGCGCCGGATGACAAAGGCCGTGCCGATGATCAGCGCCGGCCATACCAGGTAGAACTGCTCCTCGACACCCAACGACCAGTAGTGCTGGAACGGCGACGGCGGCAGGTGGCCGCCGAAGTAGTTGACGCTTCCATTGATGAACCAGTAGTTGCTGACGTACAGCGCGCTGGCGATGCCGTCCCGAAGGACGCTGCCGACCTGCAACGGCGGCAGGAGGAGAAATGCCGCGATGGCGGTGACGACGCCGACCGTCGCCGATGCCGGCAGCAGCCGGCGCGCCCGCGCCCCGTAGAAGCCGCCCAGCCGGACCTTGCCGCTGGCGGTCGCCTCGCGCCACAGCAGCCCGGTGATGAGGAAGCCCGAAATGACGAAGAAGACGTCCACGCCGACGAACCCACCGCTGATACCCGGCATCCCGGCGTGGAACAGGACCACGGCCAGCACGGCGACGGCACGCAAGCCCTCGATGTCGGGGCGGAACCGCGATTGTGCGGAGGGCCGACTCTGAGTCTCTTCGGTTGGGCTGACGCTGCCGGACTGTTGAGAGGTCACCAAGGGAGGATTATCACACGCGTGTTGAACAGATTGCGGGGTTGGCGAAATCACCGGATCGGCACCATCACGGGGGTCGGGCGCCCGACGCCGGGAGTGCTGGTTAGTCATCGATCTCTGCGGTCAAATCGAATTCGGCGAAGGTCCGCGAAATGGTCTCCCGCAGCTCATTTTTGGTGTTTTCCCGGCCGAGTACATATGCGGAGATCCTGATGAAGATCTTCCCGTTGCCCCGCCCCGAGCCAACGAACAGTTGTCCACCGATGTGTTCGAGCGTGCTCTTCTTGATGTCGGGTTCGTAGGATCGCATGTACGCGTAGTCGGCGTCGCTGCCGTCGGGCCGGTTCACGGCCGCGGACAGGTCACCGAAATTGGAGACGGTCACCGGAAGGCTGGCACCGCCCGCCGCCATCCCCGCCAGCCTCCTGTTCAGCCGCTTCGGAACCATCGCCGCCAGTGGGAATGTCGCCAAAAACTCTTCGTCGGGGTTCTCCATGCCCGCGAGGATCGCGCGGGTGATCTTCGCCTGCGTGTCCCTGAGGTCCGTCGCGGCGTGCGTGGGGTCGACCGCGACGTCGACCACCGTGAGCGCATTGCCGCGGGTATCGCCTTCGGTCCGTAGCGATATCGGGAATCGCAGGGTGACTTTTCCGTCGTCACGGACGCGCCCGACCCGCACCGCGAGCCTGGACGCGAGGCCCGCCACCAGCGAGTTGCTGCTCACACCAAGGCTTTTCGCGCGGGCGTCCCACTGGGCCGGGTCGATGTATGCGGTCAGGGCGGGCACCTCTACCGCCTGATCGTCGCCGGCCGTCCTCGGGGAGGGCGGCGCCGCCTTGATCGAGGATGCGAATTGCTTGCGGTCGGGCCAGGCCCGTCGGGCCGTGGCCGTCAACGCCCGCGCGATGTCGGGCAGTTCTTTGACCGTACGGCCGAAGTCCTCGCGCAGGGCGCGCCCGCCGGTGCGCGATCCCGCGGGCGGGTAGCCCAGATCGCGCGTCCTGCCCTCGGCGGCATCGGCGATCGCCTCGACCAATCCAATCCCGTCGACGATCGTGTGCGAGACCACCAGGCTTATCGCGGCCCCGCCGCCCTCGAGCGGAAGCACTCCGAGATGCCAGCCGGGTCCCCACTCCGGATCGATGGGTAGGCGCACCCGTTCGTCGGCCCAGGCGCTCACGTCGGCGCGCCGTCGCGGCGTCGCGGCGACGTCGAGGTCCTCCGGGGCCGGGGCCGCCACCCAGTGATCACGCGCGAACGGTATCGGGGAACGCTCGACCCTGCGCCCCAACAGCCCGCGGCCCAGGTTGCGCTGAAAGCGCCGCAGCCCATCGACATTCACGCCACGGTCGTAGACCCAGATGAACTGGACCTGCGTGCCGTGCACTGCTCGCATCATCAGAAACACCGCTTGATCCACGTGCGCGAGCCTGTTGTCCACCGGTTCGTCGCTACGCGCGCGGACCTCAGCCGCCGGGGCCCCGGGCAGCTCGGTGTCGTTCAGCAGGTCGGCCAGGTGGCCGGCGAGCTGCGCCGGGGTGGGGTGGTCGAAAACCAGCGTCGCCGGCAGGGCCAGGCCGGTGTGCCGGTTGAGGCTGTTGCGCAACTCCATTGCCGTCAGCGAGTCGATGCCGAGGTCTTTCAGGGGCCCGTCGGGGTCGAGCGCCGCCGGATCGGGATGGGCCAAAACGGCGGCGGCCGTCTCGGTGACCAGCGCGGTGAGTGTGTCGAGCCGTTGCTCGCGGGTCTGGGCGGCCAACGTGGCGGCCAGCGCTCGGGGGCTTGCCGCCGTGACCCGGTCTTCGTCGGCCAGTGCGGCGACCGGGCCCGGCAGGTTGGGGGCGAGCCAGTAGCGGCGGTGGTCGAAGGGGTAGGTGGGCAGCGTGACGGTGCGGGCGCGCGGGTAGAGCGATTGCCAGGAGGGGCTGTGGCCGTGAGTGTGCAGCTGCGCCAACGCCATTGCCAGGCTGTCGTGATCCGCACGTTCCCGGTGCAGCGTGACGACGACCGTCGACTGGGCCCGCCCTGGGGTCTGGGCCAGCGTGTCGGACAGTGCGGGGGCCAACACCGGATGCGGGGACAGCTCGACAAACGTGCACTCGCCGGCGGCCAGCCGCTCGGCCACCCGATCATAAAACCTGACCGGCTCACGCAGGTTGCGGTACCAATACTCGGCGTCCATCGTGGTGGTGTCCAACGGATCACCCGAAACCGCCTGCCCCACCGTCGAATACAACGGAACACGCGCCAGCGCCGGGTTCAGCTCGCCGAGGTCAGCCAGCAGCCGCTCGCGCACCGCCTCGACCTGAGCGCAGTGCGAGGCGTAATCCACCGCAATCGGACGGAACTGGATGCCGTCACGCTCACAGGCCGCGCCGAACTGCTCCATCGCGTTCGGCTCGCCGCTGATGATGGTGTGCGACGGGCCGTTGATCGCCGACACACTCAACGCCCCGTTCCACGGTCCCAGCAGCGGTTCGAGCGCCTCGGCGCCCAGCAGCACCGAGGCCATCGCCCCGGCCCCACACAGCTCGCCCAACGCCTGACTGCGCCGCGCCACAATCTGGGCCGCCTCCGGCAACGAAAACACCCCAGCCAGATACGCGGCGGCGATCTCGCCCTGCGAGTGACCGATCACCGCGTCCGCGGTGATGCCGTAAAAGCCCAGCACCTCGGCCAGCGACACCATCATCGTGAACAGCACCGGCTGCACCACATCCACCCGATCCAGCGACGGCGCCCCCGGCGCCTGCAACAGCACCTCGCGCACCGACCACCCGGTGAACGGGCGCAACGCCTCGTCGCAGTCGTCGACCATCGCCGCGAACACCGGATGGCGTTGATACAACTCGCGGCCCATGCCGGCGTATTGGCCACCCTGGCCGGGCAGGACGAACACCGTCTTGCCGCGCAGATGCGTCAGGAAATGGCGCTGAAGCAGCCGCGGATGCGGGCGCCCCTCGCGCAGCGCATCCAACGCGGCCAACAGATCCTCGTGCGCGTCAACACCGTCCGGCGCTCCGGTGATCACGGCCCGATACGGGTGATGGGTCCGCGTAGCGGCCAGGCTGTAAGCCACATCGGTCAGATCCAGGTCCGGATGAGCGAGCAGGTGGTGGTGCAGCCGGTCGGCCTGTCCGCGCAACGCCGCAGGCGTGCGCGCCGACAGCGGCCACACCCGCAACCCGAAGTCGACACCCTCAGCGGACTCGGACTCGGGCTCGATGGGCGCGGCGGGGGCTTGTTGCAGGATGACGTGGGCGTTGGTGCCGCTGATCCCGAACGAGGACACCGCCGCCGTGCGGGGATGATCGGTGTCCGGCCAAGCCACCGGCTCGGTGAGCAGGCGCACCGTGCCCGCCGACCAATCCACGTGCGGGCTGGGGCGATCCACGTTCAACGTCGGCGGCAGGCTGTCGTGATTGAGGGCCTCGATCATCTTGATCAACCCGGCCACCCCGGCCGCGGCCTGGGTGTGCCCGATGTTGGATTTGATCGACCCCAACCACAGTGGATGCTCTGGTCCCCGCGCCGCACCGTAGGTGGCAATCAACGCGCCGGCCTCGATCGGATCCCCCAACGTCGTGCCGGTGCCATGCGCCTCGACCACATCGACCTGATCCAACCCGACCCCCGCGTTGGCCGCGGCCTGGGTGATCACCCGTTGTTGAGAGGGCCCGTTCGGGGCCGTCAACCCATTCGAGGCGCCGTCCTGGTTGATCGCCGAACCCGCGATCACCGCCAACACCGGATGCCCATTGCGCCGGGCATCGCTGAGCCGCTCCAACACCAGCACCGCGGCACCCTCGCCCCAGCCGGTGCCATCGGCGTTGGCGGAGAACGCTTTACACCGCCCGTCGGCGGCCAGGCCACGCTGCCGCGCGAACTCGGTGAACACCGACGGCGTCGCCATCACCGTCACCCCACCGGCCAGAGCAAGAGACGACTCCCCGTTACGCAGCGACTGGCACGCCAAATGCGTGGCCACCAACGACGACGAACACGCCGTATCCAGCGTGATCGCCGGGCCCTGCAACCCCAACGAATACGCAACCCGCCCCGAGGCCACGCTGGTGGACAGACCCGTCAGCGCGTAGCCCTCCACACCCTCCGAGCTGCCCCCGCCATAAGACTGTGACCACGCGCCCACGAACACCCCGGTCTCCGTACGCACCAAGCCCGCCGGATCAATCCGCGCGGCTTCCAACGCTTCCCAGCACACCTCCAACAGCAACCGCTGCTGCGGATCCATGCTCAGCGCCTCGCGCCCCGAGATCCCGAAAAACTCCGCGTCGAACCCGGCCGCGTCGGCCAGGAATCCTCCGGAGCGGGTGTAGGTCTTGCCCACCGCATCCGGGTCGGGGTCGAACAATTCCCCCAGGTTCCAGCCACGGTCAGCTGGAAAATCCCCGACGGCGTCGGTGCCGGTCGCCACCAAATCCCACAACGCCTCCGGCGAATCCACCCCACCCGGGAACCGACACGCCATGCCCACCACCGCAATCGGCTCGTCCACCGCCACCCGCGACTCGACCGCGGGAGCCGCCGCGACCGACCCGTCCAACAGGCCGCCCAGGTGGGCGGCCAACTCGTCGGGGGTCGGATAATCGAACGCCAGCGTCGGCGGCAACGGCAACTCGGTTTCGGTCCTGAGCCGATCCAGCAGCTCCGTGGCCTTCACCGAATCGAAACCCAGGTCGCCAAAAGCGGATTCGGGGTCGACGTCCTCGGCGCTGGGACGCCCCAACACCACCGCCGCCTGCGCGCACACCACCTGCACCAGCAGGTCATGCTCCTGGCGGCGGAGCGTCTGCTGCTGGCGGCGGAGCGTGCGCAGGCGCTGCGTCCATCCCGAGTCGGTGCCGGCGTCCGCGTCGGCGTCCTCGACCGCGCGCGGCGCCGGCCGGCGGATCTCCCCGTCCAACCGGGTGAACTCGTCGCGCAGATACAGCTGGACGCAGTCCCTCCGCCGGACCTTGCCGCTCGTGGTGATGGGAATCGAACCAGGTGGCACCAGAACCAGATCCGCCACGCTCAGACCGTGCGACTTCGATACGGCCGTGGCGATTTCGCGCCGGACGGCGCCCATCCGCTGCATCGCGGCCTCTTCGGGTTCGTCCCGATTTTTGAGCTCGGCGATGGCGACCAGGCTCTCGAAGCCGCCGTCATCCGGAACCCCTATCGCCACGCAGCGGCCCCGGGTGATCTCCTGAATCGTCGCCTCGATGTCGTCGGGAGAATGGTTGCGCCCGTTGACGATCAAGAGATCCTTGATGCGGCCGAGGATGAACAGCTCGCCGTCGGAGAAGAAGCCCAAATCTCCGGATCGCAGCCAAGGGCCGTCGGAGGTGCCGGGCGACGCGCCGGCAAGGGTTGCACCGAACATGCCCTCGGTTCCTGGAGGGTTTCCCCAATAGCCTTGCGCGACATTGCCACCCTGCACCCAGATCTCACCGACGGTTCCCGCCGGGCACTCGGTGGTGGTATCGGGGTCGACGATGCGCACCGCCGGCGACCTCGGCACGCCGTAACTCACCAGCGGTGTGCCCCCGTCCCCGCAGCGTTTCGCGTGCCCGGCGGTCAGCTTCTCCGATTCGAAGTGAACGATTTCGGGCGAATGACCCGGTTCGCGCGTCGCGATGTACACCGTCGCTTCCGCCATGCCATACGCGGGCCGCAACATCCGGGCGTGAAAGTTGAAGCGGGCGAACCGCTCGGCAAAGCGTTGCAGCGTCACGGGTTGCACTCGCTCGCTGCCGTTGAGGATGCCGAGGACGTCGCCGAGGTCGAGCCCGGCCATGTCGTCGTCGGAGGTTTTGCGCGCCGCCAATTCGAAAGCGAAGTTCGGCGCCGCGGAGAATGCGTGGCTGTTGCTCGCCAGCGCTTGCACCCATCGGGCGGGTCGCTGCAGGAACGACGCCGGGCTGGTGATCTGGGTGGGTAATCCCGCCAGGATGGGAAAGATGATGGCCAGATACAGACCCATGTCGTGATAGAACGGCAGCCAGGACACCATCGTGGTGTCGGGCGGGGCGGCGCCGCCGAAGATGTCCACATTGATCTGGTCGAAGTTCGCCACGATGTTGTGGTGCGAGATCTCCACGCCCTTCGGGGTGCGGGTCGACCCCGAGGTGTATTGCAAATAGGCGATTTCCGGCCGGATCTCGGTCTCGGCGGCCGGACCGTTGTCGGCGTCGAGGTCGAGCAGATCGACCTCGATGACCGACGGCGCGGATTCGCCCTGCTTCGGCTCGACGTTCGCGGCGATGTTGGCCGCGACGGAGGAGGTCGTGAGAATCGCCGACGGCGACGCGTCACTCAGGACGGAAATAAACCGCTCATCGGTGACGCCGCCGAGTGGAACCGATAGCGGAACGGCGATCCGACCGGCGTGCAACGCGCCCAAAAATGCGGCGACGTACCCGAGTCCCTGGGGCGCCGCGATCACCACGCGATCGCCCACCGACCCGCAGCCGTCGAGTTCGCGCGCGACGTTGCACGTGCGGCGGTACAGCTGCGACCACGTCAGGGTTTCCGGAACGCCCGCCCAGTCCTGCTCGTAATCGACAAACGTGAACGCGGTTTCGCTGGGGCGCAAGCCGGCGCGTTCCCGCAGCAGAGCAGGGACGGAGGACTCGTGTCCTTGCGGAGCGTCAGCACGAATCATCGGGGAGTTCCTAGCGCGAGAGTGTTTTCGATCAGCCGACCCGCTGCAGGCGGGCGAAGTTTTCCACGAGATCGGTAGCTGCGGCGACGCTTTCGGCGGGTTTGGTCATCCGTGGGGCCAGCTCGCGGGCCCGGCCGAGGTATTCCGGGGCGAGGATCCGGCGAAGGTCCTTGACCAACGTGTCCTCCGTGGTGGTCGAGAGCCGCCGGGCGGTGCCCACTCCCAAGCGTTTGAGCGCCGCCCCCTCCAGCGGCTGGTCATAGAACGTCCAGAGCACCACCTGCGGGACTCCGGAGCGCAGGCACGTGGCCGTGGTGGCCGCGCCGCCGTGATGCACGACCGCGCGGCAGGCCGGAAAAATCGCCTCGTAATTCACCGCACCCACCACCTTGACGTGGTCGAACTGGTGGATGTCGCTGAAGTCGCTGACGCCGGCGCACACCAGCGCCCGCTCCCCCAGCCGCGCGCACGCCGCGGCGATCATGGCCAGCACGGTGGCGGCGGATTCGACCGCGAGGCTGCCGAATGCGAAGCAAATCGGCGGTGTCCCCGCCGCGATCCAGGACAAGACCTCGTCGTCGGCATCCTGCGGGAACCCCAGCGTCAGCGTCCCGACGAGGGGGCGCTTGCCGTTCCATTTCGCCCATTCGGCCTCCAACCCCGGAACGAAAAGGCGGTCGTAGCCCTGGATTTCAAGGGATCCGCGCTCTTCGATCCGGCGCGGCCAGGGTTGCGTCGCATCGGGCAGACCCAGTAGCCGGCGTTGCGCGTCCTCGGCCTTCTTCGCAGGGCCGCCCCACGTCAGCCGCTCGTATCCCCGCATTGCGGCGCGCCCCAACGGCGCCGGCAGCAGCGGCATGACTTTGCCGTTGGCCCGGATCGGGAACCAATGCAGCATGGCGAACGGAATGTCGTAATACTCAGCGACATTGAAGGGAAACTGCTCGAACCCGTAGCCGGAGATGATCAGGTCGGCGCCGTCGGCCAGCGACTTCAGCGTGTCGAAGGCTTCCTCGGTCCAGCATTGGCTCACGATCTCCGCGATCTCGCGCCCTAACCGGTCCAGCTCCTGCATCCGCCATGGGCTGCGAAACAGCAGCGTCCAGTAGTCGCGCTGCACGTCCATGATGACCCGCGAATCGAGGCCGTAGCCGACAGCCGCCACCCCCGCCGCCTCGGCGAAGCCGACCAGGTTGGGCGGCACCGCCATGTGCACGTCATGCCCCCGGCGCGTCAGCTCGCGGCCCACCACGACGGAGGGCTCGACGTCGCCGCGCGCTCCGTAGCACGCCAGCGCAAATTTCATTGCGAGTCTTGACCTTTCAGTTGTGTCAGTGCCCCGATTCGGCGGCGGCACGGTAGCCGCGGACGGCCAGCGGCCCGAGCACCGCGGCAAGACCAAGGGCCCACGCAACGGTCACCAGGAGCGGAAACAACACGGGACCGCCCTGGGCCAGTCCCCGCATCGACTCGATCGTCGCCCACATGGGCTGCAGGCGGATCTCCAGGCGCACCCACGAAGGCAGCGTTTGGGTCGGAACAACACCGGAGCTGGCGAACACCGCACCGGTGGACGGCACCCCCAGCCACATGAGCGCCGAACCGGTCCGGGCCCGCACCGCTATCGCGATCACCGCCATCGAGAAGACGACCACCACCAGCGCCGGCACCAGAATGAACGGAATGACGTTGAGCAGGCCGCCTTTGAAGCGAAGCCCGAGCCCGACACCGACCGCCGTGATCAGCGAGGCACTCACGAGCGTGCGCGCGGCCTCGGCGAGCAGCCTGCCGGTGAGCGCGCTGGCCCGGTGTACGGGAAACACCCACAGCCGGCCGATCAGGCCGCTGTCGCGGTCGATCCACATGCGACGGCCGGTCGCGAGCGCCCCGAACATCGCACCGGCGACGGCACACATCGGCACCAGTCCGTAGAGACTTTCCGTGCCGGTGATCCTGATTATCGACTTGCCCACCAACAGTTTGTAGGCGATCAGCAGGAAGGTCGGGAACACCAGAGCCTGGATCAGCACCATCGGCTGGCGCCGCCACCGGGTCAGGAGATGGCTTGCGAAAAGCAGGGTTTCGCTGGCCAGGGAGCTCCGCGGCGGTGCTTGCGCGGTCATTGCGGGCGCCCCTGAACCCGCACCGCGATTGCGCCGAACACCACCAGCAGCCCGAGACACCACGCCATGCTGGTCGCCAAATTGCTCACCGCGACATGGCCGGTGGTGAAGCCGCGCAGGGTCTGCGTCACCTGCGACACGGGCTGGTAGCGCACGAACGGATGCAGCCAGTCGGGGAACGAGTCGGCCGGGGCCATCCCGGTGGAGAGCATGACCAGCAGCATCTGGGGAACCAGGAGCAACTGATCCAACACCCCGCTGCTCGCGAACCGGCCCTGCGAGGCGACGGAAAGAACCCCGGCCGCGTCGGCGGCGAGCGACAGCGCCAGGGTCAACAGGAGGGTGAGGACGGCGAAGGCGGCCGCATAGATCAGCCCGCCGAACATTCGGAAGCCGAACGCGTACCCGATGGCGATCGCCGCAAGCAAGCCGAGGGTGCCGCGGAACAGGCAATACGACATGCGGGCCATCAGCGGCGTGACCGCCGAGATGGGAAGCGTGCGGAGTCGGTCCGCGAAGTCGCTCCGCTCGTCCTGGGCAGCGCGGTCGATGGTCGTCAACGCGCCGAGAAAGATCACCTGGATGACGACGACCGGCAGGACGTACTGTGGGTAGCTCATGCCACCGGTGTCGATCACGTTGCCCAGCATGAAATTGAAGACGACGAAGTTCAGTGCGGGCGACACCGCGGCGAATATCAGATCGTTGCGCATCGCGTTCTGCACGGCACGCTCGGTGAGCGCGGCGAGCGCGGTCACGTGGTGACTTTCGCGGTGAGGTGTAGAAACGCCTCGTCCAAAGACGGCTTGCGCAGCGCGATATCGAGTAGCTCGACGCCGAGCCGGTCGACCCGGCGGAACACCTCGCCGAGGGTCGCGACACCGTCGGGCGAGAGCACCGAGACGGTGTTCGCCTCGTAGTCGGCTTCGGCGCCTTCGAGGTCGGCGACCGCTTCCAGGATCTTGGCGAGGTCGGCCGGGTTTACGGGACTCACCGTGCAATAGCCCAATCCCACGCGGCGCTTGAGCTCTTCGGCCGTCCCCTCGGCGACGACGCAACCCTTGTTCAGAACGACGATCGAATCGCTCAGCACGTCGGCTTCTTCGAGATATTGCGTCGTGAGCAGGATCGTCACGCCCTGGGATGACAAGGACGACACCAGGTTCCACACATCGCGGCGACTACGCGGGTCCAGCCCGGTGGTCGGCTCGTCGAGGAAAAGCACCTCCGGCGGCACCATCAGCCCGGCCGCGATGTCGATGCGGCGCACCATGCCACCGGAATAGGTGTGCACCGGCCGGTCGGCGGCGTGCGACATGTCGAACTCGTTGATCAACGCGTCGGCTCGCAGCCGCGCGTCTTTGCGCCGCATTCCCCGCAGCCGGCCGAACAACACCAGGTTCTCCCGGCCGGTGAGCTCGAAATCGAGCGCGGCCAGCTGCCCGATGCTGCCGATGCTGGCCCGCACCTGGGCCGCCTCCCGGACGACGTCGTGCCCGGCCACGACCGCTCGGCCGGAGGTGGGCCGCAGCAACGTCGAGAGGATCTTGATGGCGGTCGACTTCCCGGCACCGTTGTGACCGAGCAGAGCGCACACCGACCCGGTCGGAACGAAAAAACTCACGTCCTGCAGCGCGTGAATTTTTCCGTCGAAAGCCTTTGCTACGCCGTCTAGCTCGATCACGAAGACAGACCATACCCGTCGGTAGACGCGTGTTGAATAGAAACCGGCTGCTGAGGTTTTAAAGCTGCCCCGGGCCAGGACTGGGGACGGCCGTTCAGGCCCGCCGATGCCGTCATCAGCCGGGGTTACCGTTAGTGCCGTTATGGTGGGCCCCGATTCCCAGGGTGGAGCCCACACCACCGAGCCCACCGAGACCGCCGGTGACGGTGCCCGCGCCGCCGTTCCCGCCGTTCCCGCCGGTCGCGGTGGCCGCGGAGAAGGTAGACGTGATCGCCGCAAGGCCACCGGCGCCACCGCCGCCACCGACGCCGCTACTGCCGGTGCCGCCGGCGCCGCCGTGGCCGCCGTCGGCGTTCCCGAATCCGTTCGTGACGACCTGGCCACCGATCCCACCGGCACCACCGGAGGCGCCGTTCCCGCCGCCGCCGGCGTCGCCGCCGGTGCCGATCGCCGAAGAGGTAGAGGTCTGGATGGTCACGTCACCGCCGTCCCCACCGGCCCCACCGACGCCGAGGCTGCCAACGCCACCGCCGCCGCCATGACCGCCGAAGACGTTTCCGAATCCGTTCGTGAGGACCCCTCCGCCGGTCCCACCGGCACCACCGGAGACGCCGTTGCCGCCGCCGCCGGCGTCGCCGCCGGTGCCGATCGCCGAAGAGGAACTGGTCTGGATGGTCACTCCGCCGCCGTCCCCACCGGCCCCACCGATGCCCAGGCTGCCAACGCCACCGCCGCCGCCATGGCCGCCGGTGACCTGTCCCGTTCCGTTGGTGGTGACCGCCCCACCGGCACCGCCCTTACCGCCGGAGCTGCCGTCCCCGCCGCTGCCACCCCCGCCGCCGGTGCCGGTGGCCGAGGAACTGCTCTGGATGGCCACGCCACCGCCGGCCCCGCCGGCCCCACCGACACCGGCGCCGCCGGTACCACCGGCACCGCCATGGCCGCCGGCGCTGTTGCCGGTTCCGTTCGTTTGGACGGCGCCACCGGCCCCACCGGCGCCACCCGAGCCACCGTTTCCGCCGTCGCCACCGTCGCCGCCGGTGCCGGTGGCCGGAGAGGACGTGCTCTGGATGGCCACGCCACCGCCGTTGCCCCCCGCCCCGCCGACACCGGTGGTGCCGGTGCCACCGGCACCACCATGGCCGCCGGCGGTGTTGCCCGTTCCGTTCGTGAGGACCGCCCCACCGACCCCACCGGCGCCACCCGAGGCGCCGTTCCCGCCATGACCACCGGTGCCCCCGGTGACGGCGACCGAAGAGGACGCACTCTGGATGGCCACCCCACCGCCGGCCCCGCCGGCGCCACCGACACCCGTCGTGCCGGCGCCACCGTCGCCGCCCACGCCGGCTGTGACGGCTCCCGTGCCGTTGGTGATGACCTGTCCACCGGCCCCACCGGCCCCGCCGGAGGCGCCGCCTCCGCCGTGGCCTCCATCGCCGCCGGCCACGGCCGCCGAAGACGCGGCATTCTGGATGGCCACCCCACCGCCGGCCCCGCCGGCCCCACCGACACCGCTGGTGCCGGAACCACCGGCGCCGCCGTGGCCGCCGCCGGTGACTCCCGTTCCGTTCGTGACGACCACCCCACCGGCGCCACCGGCACCACCGGAGACGCCGTCCCCGCCAATGCCGCCATCGCCGCCGGCCACGGCCGCCGAAGAGGCGGCGTTCTGGAATTGCACGCTGCCGCCGGCCCCGCCGGCGCCACCACCGTCGGCGGTTCCGGTACCACCGGCGCCGCCGTGGCCGCCGGTGGTCGCTCCCGTCCCGTTTGTGATGACTACGCCACCGGCGCCGCCGGTACCACCCGAGCTGCCCTGCCCGCCAGTACCACCGGTGCCGCCGGTGACGGCGGCCGCGGAGGCACCATTCTGGAACTGCACGGCCCCGCCGGCCCCGCCGGCCCCACCGAGGCCGTTGCTGGCGGTGCCACCGTGGCCGCCGTGACCACCGGTGGTGGTGCCGGACCCGGCGGTGATGACCTGTCCACCGGCCCCGCCGGTGCCACCGAAGACGCCGCTCCCGCCATTACCGCCGGTGCCGCCGGTGACGGTGACGGAAGAGGCGGCGTTTGTGATAGTCACGGCACCCCCGGCGCCGCCGGCCCCACCGACTCCGCCGACGCTGGTACCACCGTCGCCGCCCGTACCGGGCGTGACGGCCCCCGTGCCGGCAGTGATGGCCGCGGCCCCGTTGCCGCCGGCGCCGCCGTTACCGCTGCCCGGCGCGTTGCCGCCCTTACCGCCGTTGCCTGCCAGCGAAGCGGCAGTGCCGCCGTTACCGCCGTTGCCGCCGTTGCCGTTGCCGGCGCCGTCGCCGCCGGCGCCGCCGGTGCCGCCAGTGCCGGTCTGCGAAACCGCAGCGCCCCCGGTGCCGCCGTTACCGCCATGACCATTGCCTGCGGCGGTGCCACCGGCGCCGCCGTCGCCGCCGCTGCTCCCGCTTCCGCCGTTGCCGCCGTTGCCGCCGTCGGGATGGAGCAGGGTGCCTGCCGCGCCTTGACCGCCGGTGCCGCCGGCGCCCGAGGTACCGGTGGTGCCGGCGGATCCGCCCGTACCGGGGGTGCCGAAGATGCCGGCGGTGCCGCCGGCGCCGCCGGCTCCGGCGACGCCGCCTAGCCCGCCCGCGCCGCCGTTGCCACCGGTGCCGTTGTTGATGCTGAAGTCGCCGACCCCGCCGGCACCGCCGGCACCGCCGTTTCCGCCGGATCCGCCCAGGCCGCCGTGCCCCCCGGCGCTCAGGAACCCGACGGCGTTGCCGCCAGCGCCACCGGCGCCGCCGGCACCGCCCGCGAAACTCGACCCTGCGGTGCCGGGAGCGCCGGTGGCGCCGACGCTGCTGTATCCGCCTTGACCTCCGGCACCGCCGGATCCGCCGGCTCCGCCCAACAGCGACTCGCTCGCCCCGCCGGCGCCGCCTGCGCCTCCGGCACCACCCAGCTGACCAGCCAGCGTGGCGGAGCCACCGGCCCCGCCGTTGCCGCCGTTGCCGGCCGCGCCGCCGCCGAACAGGCCATTCCTGCCGCCGGCCCCGCCGTTACCGCCGTTCACCCCGGCCGTGGTAGCGGATGCGCCGGCCCCGCCGTTGCCGCCGTGCCCGAAAAAGCCCGCCGACCCGCCGTTACCGCCGTTTTGCCCGGTCCCCGCGGCTCCAGCGGCGCCGTTGCCGCCGTTGCCCCACAAGATCCCTCCGTCGCCGCCGTTGCCGCCCGGCGTGGTGGCGTCGGCGCCGTCGCCGATCAGCGGGCGCCCGGTCAGCGCCTGGACCGGCCCGTTGATCGCCGCCAGCGCCTGGTCCAACGGCGAGGCGTTGGCCGCCTCGGCGGCCGCGTAGGCGCCCGCCGCGCCGTTCAACGCCTGCACGAACTGCGCGTGAAACGCCTCCGCCTGCGCGCTCAGCGCCTGCTGCTCCTGGGCAAAGACGCCGAACAACTTCGCGATCGCCGCGGATACCTCGTCCTGCGCGGCAGCCGCCACCGACATCGTCGACGGCGCCGCCGCCGCGTAGGCGGCGCCGATCGTCCGCCCGATCCCGGCCAAATCCGCGGATGCGGACCCCAAAGCTCCCGATGTGGCGATCACATAGGAAGACACTGGGTTCCCCCTCGCTGGGGACGGGACGGCAAGGACGCGGGTGATTTTAGGCGTAGGTTACGCGTGTCTAATACGGTTTGGAATCCGATTCCGAAAGTTTGAACCAAGCTCAAATTGCATACCCCGGACCGCCGCAGCAACGCGCAGCCTGCGCTGTGTGACTGATGCGACAGGAGCGACTAGGGGTCAGGTCTGTTGCAAATGAGCGTTCTCGACGCTGCAACACCGGCGAAGGGGTCGGCCGGGCGGGTGCGGCGCCGGTTCAGCCAGCGGTCGGGACGAGGTTCACGCCGCGGGCTCACGGAGCGGAAGGCCGGCGGCGCGGTACATCGCGTCGATGACGGTCATGTTCTCGATCGCCTCCTCCGGTGTCGTCTTCACCGGTTCGCCGCGCAGCACGGCCGCGGCGAAAGCGTCGAGCTGATGCCCGTAGGTCGAGCGCCCCGCCGTGAAGTTCTCCACCCGCTTCCCGGCGGCCGACCGGACCGAGAACCGCTGGAACGGGATCAGCGGGTTGAGCCGCAGCTCGCCGCGTTCGCCGACCACCTTCACGGTCAGGCGCGGTAGAGCCGTCGACCACATCGAGCAGTGGATCCGGCCGCTGTGCCCGCCGGCGAACCGCAGCTCGGCCGTCATGGCCCGGTCCACGTTGGGGCCGCGCAGTTTCGCGTGCGCCGCAACGACTTCCGGGGTCGAACCGCCGAACCTGCGCACCATGTCGACCGCATAGCAGCCGAGGTCCATCAGCGCGCCACCGGCCAGCGCATAGTTGTAGCGGTTGTGCGAGAACTTCGGCATCCAGAAGCACCACTGCGCGTCGACGCGCTCCAGCCTGCCGAGCTCTTCCGAGGCGATGATCTCCTCCACCCGCGCCGCGCAGGGGTGGTAACGGTAGTGAAATGCCTCCATCACAACCCGGTCCGACTGGGCGGCAACGTCGGCGACCGCGCGGGCCTCGGCCGCATTGGCCGTGAACGGCTTTTCGCACAGCACGTGCTTGCCCGCGTCGAGCGCGGCCCGAGTCCATCTGCCGTGCAACCCAATTGGCAGGGGGTTGTAGATGGCGTCGAGGTCGGGGTCGGCGATCAGCGCCTCGTAGCTGTCGTGCACGCGGGCGATCCCGTATTTGGCGGCAAAGGCCCGGGCGCGCGACACATCGCGGGCGGCCACCGCGGCCACCACGACCTCGTCGTTGTCCCGGGCGGGCTTGATGAGCGCCGTCGGCGTGATGCGCGCCGCCCCCAGGATGCCGATCCGCACCGGTGCGCCGCCTTCAGACACGGACGGGATGCTAGCAGTGGACCCTGTCCAGCCCGCCCGACATACACTCTGGCAATGGTCGCCGCTGATGCCTTGCGACGCGTGGGAAATCGGCTCCGCGCGATCACGGCGTCGCGCAGGGCCGGCGCTGTCCCGCGGGTGATGGTGATCTCCAACGTGGGCAGTTTCGGCGGAGGGGGTGCGCTCGACTTCCGCGACATGGTCTTCGCCATCCGCGAAAAGCGGCCCGACGTAGACGTCGTCGCCGTCTGCCCGTGGAAGGGCAGCCTGGTCACGGAATGCGCCCGGCGCGATATCTCGACCAAAATCACCTGGATACCGGGCTGGGCTTTCCTCGCGCGGTCACGCGCGCCGCGCGTCGAGGCGCTCATCGGCACGGTTCCGTACCTCGCGATGCTGATCGTCGGCATACTGCCCGCGCTGTTCCTCCTTATTCGGCAGCGTCCGACGATGGTGCTCACCAACACGATGGTCATCCCCGCGCACGCGATCGCCGCCAAGCTGCTCGGGATCCCGCATTACTGGCTGGTCCGCGAGTTCGGCAAAGACGACCATCGGCTCTGGTTCCTGTTTGGCTATCGCAGCACCATTCGCCTCATCGGCCGGCTGTCGGACGCGGTGATCTGCAATTCGCGTGCGGTTGAGGACGCCCTGCTCGCAGTCGATCCGAAGATGGCGACGCACGTGATCTACCCGGTGGTCGACACCCCGCTCGGCGCACCGCCGGAGCGGCAGCCCGGCGAACGGATGCGAGCCGTGTTGATCGGCTACTACTCCGAAGCCAAGGGACAGCGCATCGCGGTCGAGGCGGTAGCGATCGCCCGAGCAGCTGGCGTCGACATCGAGTTGGCCTTGGTCGGCGCCGGCAATCAGAAACCACTTCGCGAACTCGCCCGGCGCCTGGGCGTCGAGGACCTGGTCAACATTCATGGGCGCACCCGCGACGTCGGCCGCTACTGGTCCGCCGCCCACGTCGGCCTCATGTGCAGCCAATGCGAGGCGTTCGGCCGCGTCACCGTGGAGGCGATGCGGGCCGGACTGCCGGTGTGCGGGACCGACGCGGGTGGCACGCCGGAGATCATCGATCCGGGTGTCAACGGACTGCTGAGCCCCGCCGGCGACGCGAACGCGCTCGCGGCCAACCTGATGACGCTGGAATCGGACGAAGACCTCCGCCGCAAGCTCGCCGTTCGCGCGGTGGAAACGCCGCGCTTCCAACGCGACCGTCACGACGATGAATTCATCAGCATTCTCGGCCTGCCTTGAACCCGGCCCGAAGAACGGGCAATACAAAGCCCTTCCACCCGCAGCGTGCGATGCTACGATCTCGCTTCGCCGAGACCGGGCCAAACGTTGAGCCATGATCGGCTGAGGAGTTGAACTTTGGCTGTCGGCGAGTTGAGTCCGCGCGAGGCCGAACGCGTTGTGTGGGACGTGATCGTCGTCGGGACCGGCATGGGCGGCGGGACGCTGGGTTATTCGCTTGCCCGCGCGGGCCGGCGGGTGCTGTTCGTCGAAAAGGGCCGCTCGACCCTGCCCGGAACGCCGGGAACGATTCGCGCGGCCATGCCCGAACTCGCCGAACCGCGTGCCGCCCGTTCGGCGGAGACCTACTACGACGCCCTCGCCCGGGCCGGGCGCTCCAATGACGAGATCGAAGACATCACCCGGCGACGCTCGAAGCGGTTCGTGCCGTTCATCGGCAGCGGCACCGGCGGCTCCTCGGCCCTCTACGGCATGGTCTGCGAGCGATTCTTCGCCCAGGACTTCACCCCGCGGCAAAACTTCCGCGACCCCGGCGAATCCACCGTGCCCGAGGCCTGGCCGATCACCTACGACCAGCTGAGCCCGTGGTACGCCGAGGCCGAAAAGCTCCTCAATGTGCGCGGCCAACCCGACCCGCTGCGACCCGAGTCCGCCGACGTGGGTTTGCCTGCGGCGCCGCCCTTTTCACCCGACAACCAGCCGCTGGTCAACTACCTGAGCGGCCGCGGCCTGCACCCCTACCACCTGCCGATGGCCTGCGACTACACCGAGGGCTGTCCCACCTGCCAGGCCCACCTCTGCGAGCGGTCGTGCAAGAACGACGCCGGCCGCAACGGCGTGCTCCCCGCGATCACCGAGCACGGGGCGCAGCTGCTGGACCAGTGTCGGGTGGTGCGCCTGGAGGCCGACCGGACCCGGGTGCAGCGGGTGATCGCCCAGCGCGGCTCCGACATGCTGACGTTGCAAGGCAAGGTGGTGGTGCTGGCGGCCGGCGCGCTGGCCACCCCCGTCTTGTTGCTCAACTCGCGATCCGGCGACTGGCCGCGCGGGCTGGCCAACGGCTCAGATATGGTGGGGCGCAACCTGATGCGCCATCTGATGGATTGGATCGAGGTCTGGCCGCAGCCCGGCTGCAAGATCACGGCCGAGAACAAGGAAATCGGTTTCAACGATTTCTATTTCGCCGACGGCCAGAAATACGGCACGGTACAGTCGGCGGGCGCGATGGCCAATCTGGCATCCATGGATATGTTCACCAACCAGCCCGGTTGGCAGCCCAAGGCACTGCGCCTGGTGAGCCCGGCGGTGCGGCCGATCTACGATCGCTTCTTCAATGGTGGGCTGGTGCTGGCCCCGATCATGGAGGACCTGCCGTATCTGGACAACCGGGTCCTGCCAAGCGACCGACCCGACGAGGATGGGCGCCAGCGGCTGCGACTTCGATACCGTTTGCACCCAAGCGAGGTCGACCGCCGCGCAGTGTTTATCCGGCAGATAAAAGAGGTGTTGAAGCCGTATCGCACCCTCACCCTGCGAACCGGCGCAAACAACTCGACCCTCGGCCACGTCTGCGGCACCTGCCGATTCGGCACCGATCCCAAGACCAGCGTGCTCGACCCGCAGAACCGGGCGCACGAAGTGGACAACCTCTACGTGGCGGATGCGTCGTTCTTCCCGTCCAGCGCCGGGTTGAACCCAAGTTTGACGGTCGCGGCCAACGCCTTGCGGGTGGCCGCCCACGTGAACCAGGCGCATTTCGCCAGCTGACGCCCCTTGGATTCGCCTGTGCGCGAACCGATCCCCCGTCCGTCGATCAGCCGGCGCGCTTGCGGCGGGCGAAGTCTTCCACGAAATCGGCGGCGGCCGCGACGCTTTGGGCGGGTTTGGTCATTCGCGCGGCGACCTCGCGGGCCCGGGCGGTGTATTGCGGGGCGAGGATGGTCCGAAGATCCGCGACCAACGTTTTCTCGGTCGCGGTCGAAAAGCGCCGGGCGGTGCCCACCTTCAGCCGTTTCACCGCGGCGCCCCAGATCAGCTGAACGTCGGCCATCCACAGGATCAGCGTCGGGACCCCCGCGCGCAGCCCCGCGGCGGTGGTGCCCGCCCCACCGTGGTGCACGAGCGCGCGGCAGGCCGGGAAGATTGCCGCGTAGTTCATCGCGCCGACCACTTTGACGTGCTCGAAACCGGGGGCGTCGCCGAAATCGGTCGCCGCCGCGCACACCAGTGCCCGTTCGCCCAGCTGCGCACAAGCCCTCGCGATCATGGCGATGGTGCTCTCGGCGGATTCGACCGGAATGCTGCCGAACCCGAAGAAGATCGGCGGTGGTCCCTCGGCGATCCACGAGGCGACCTCGTCGTCGGCATCCGTCGGTGACTCCAGCGTCAGCGTGCCGACGAAGGGCCGCTGGCCATCGAATTTCGCCCATTCGCCTGCCAACCCGGGAAAGCACACTTCGTCATAGGCCTGGATTTCCAGCGCGCCCCGTTCGGCGATCCGTCGCGGCGCGGGGCCGGTGACCTTCGGTAGGCCCAGTTCGTGGCGCTGCGCGTCCTCGACCTTTTTCACCCCGCGCCACACCAGCCAGTCGTAGACCCGCATCGCCGAGCGGATGAGCGGCGGCGGCAGCGTCGGAACGAGGTGGCCGTTGACGCGTATCGGGAACCACAGGAGAGTGGCCAACGGAATGTCGCGGTACTCAGCGACGTTGGCGGCCAGCTCCTGGTAACTCATGCCGGTCAACAGCAGGTCGGCCCCGTCGGTCAGCGAGGTCAGCATCGTGCTCATCTCCGCCCACCGCTGCGTGCCGGGCTCCCGAGACTCACGCAAAAACGCGCGCACGTCCCGGATTCTCCAGAAGTTCCGGAAGAAATAGGCCCAGAAGTTGCGCGTCGATTCCAGCCACGTCTGAATGTCCGGCCCGTAGGCGGTGGCGGCGAGCCCGGCCGCCTCGGCGAACCCGGCCAGGTCCGGCGGGACGGCCGCGCACACGTCGTGCCCGCGGCGCCGCAACTCACGGCCGACGGCGACGCCGGGCTCGACATCGCCGCGAGTCCCATAGAACGCCAGCACAAACTTCATCGCTTGATCCTGGTCCTTCACTTCCCGTGCGCGTTGAAGCGAAATGAAAGCGGCAGACCCGGTGCCCAGCTCAGCCGCCCAGCAGCATAACCCCAATGCCGGCGCCAGCAACCGGCTATCTGAAAGTTTTGGCGGCTCCGCCGGGGGCGTCGCCAATGACGGCGATTTGGCCTCGCGCAGACCGCATTTCAGGCATCGGGCGGCAACTCGAGTTTGCGCCCCGCGGCACCGAACACGGAAAAGTCTTCGCCAATGCGCGGCCGCGGGGATGCGCCCGAGGCTAATCTGCTGTGATGAATCGGCTCGCCCGCAGGTACGTCCCCGCCGTCATGCGCGGCGGCGTCCCGGCGAATCGTCTGTCATAGGAGGCTAATCAGTGCCAACCCGGATACGCCGCGCGTCCAACGGCGAGGCGCCGCCGGACAATCTGCTGACGTTGGTGGACCAAGGCTTCGTTGCCGGACAGCGCGCCATCGGCCAGACGGAAGTCATGCAGGTCGTGTGGGTTTATGAGCACCCGATCGATTTCGACGGGCTGAAACGTTTTCACCACAATCTCGGCTACGGGTTGTCCGGCCGGCTCATCGAACGGTCGCCGCTGCCGTTCGGCCGGCACCGGTGGGTGGTCGACCGGGGGCCGTCGGAGATTCATTTCGAAGACCGCGCCCGTCCCCGCGCCGACGTCAGCGCGTGGGCCGACGAACGCTCACAGGTTCCCGTCGATCCGGAAGCCGGGCCCGGCTGGCATCTGGCCGTCCTTCCCCTGACCGATGGCTCGACGGCGGTCACCTGGGTGATTTCCCACTACATAATTGACGGCGTCGGGGGTCTCGTCGCGGTGGCCGAAGCGATCATGGGCACTAACCGCGACCTCGGCTACCCGCCGCCGCGCTCGCGCCCCCGGCTGCGCGCGGTGGCCCAGGATCTCCGCCAAACCGCTCGGGACGCGCCCGACGTCGGCCGGGCGTTCGTCGCGTTGGCACAACTGACCCGCCGTCAGCGCCGCGACGCCGACCGATCGACGCCGGCGTCACGGCCCGTCGCCCGCCGCGACGACGGCGGCTCCGACCCCGTCATCGTCCCGAGCATCGCAATCCTCGTCGACCTGGATCAATGGGATGCGCGTGCCGAGGCTCTCGGCGGGACGAGCACGACGCTGGCCGCCGTGATGGCCGCAAAGCTCGCAGAGCATTTGGGGCGTCGACGGGCCTCCGACGGCGCCGTGACCCTGCAAATCGTCATGTCGAACCGCGGCGAGGACGACACGCGCGCGCTCGCGGTGTCGTTTGCCCGTGTCAGCCTCGACCCGGCCGGGTTGACGGCCGATCTGCGCGACACCCGGGCCGCGATCAAGCAGGCGCTGAAGACTCTGCAGAGCGCGCCGGACGAATCCTCGCAATTGGCCGCGCTGTCCCCCTTCACCCCTAAGCGGACCTGGAAACGGGGCGTCGAGGCGCAGCTCAACGACCCCGACATGCCGGTGATCTATTCCAACCTCGGCGACGCCGGTTCGGTGGTGAGCTGCGCCGACGGCACCCAGTGCGAGTACGCCTGGGCGCGCGGGACGAGGCAGCACGCGACGCGGCAGCAGCTCGAGCGGACGGGCGGACACATGCAGGTGGTGTCGTGCCGCACGCCGGGGATCGGAAAGATCTACCTGACCGTCGTGGCCTACCATCCGGGCGCGGAGAACACCAAAGCCGCTCTGCGCGAACTGGCCGCGCGCACGCTGGATGAGTTCGGCCTGACCGGCGACATCGACTAAGGATTCGTTCCCCGCGCCCGCTTCGGGACGCCATGCTGAGAAGTTCCTTAAATCCTGGTCAGGCGCTGTTGTACTCCATTATGGTTTGCATCCGTAATTGAACTCGTGTCAGTTAGGGTGGTGCGGTGGTCTGGGGCAGTGTGCGCGATGTTGAGCCGACGCGGTCCGATATCGCCGTCGAGACCGGCCAGGACGCCGGCCCACCGCCCGGCCCCCGACGAGCCCTCTTCCGAGGTCCCCGCCAACCGTCGTCGGCCCCCCGCGCACAGGGTGGATCTGGAGCCGGTCGTCGGCACGCGGGACCCGCGATCTTCCGGGGCCTGCGGCGGCTGTGGATTCCGCTGGTCGTACTGGTCGTGATCGCCGTTGGGGGGTTCACGGTGTCACGGCTGCACGGCCTCTTCGGCTCGGAGAAACGCCTCTCGTACGCCGACACCCGGGTCGACAACAAACCGTACAACCCCCAGCACCTGCGGTACGAGGTCTTCGGACCACCGGGAACCGTGGCCTTGATCAGCTATTACGACGAAACCGGTTCGCCGCAGCATGTCGACGCGGCGAGCCTGCCATGGTCGGTGGAATTCCCGGTCACCGCGGCGACGGGAATCGGAAGCGTCGCGGCGCAGGGTGACACCGACAGCATCGGTTGCCGCATCCTGCTGGACGGCGTGGTCAAGTCCGAGAAGGTCACTAACGAGGTGAGCGCCTTTACGTCCTGCATGCTCAAGGGCTCATGACCAACCACCAGCTACAGCACAGTCGGCTATTCGTAGCGCGGACGATCCGTCGATTTTCGGTCGCCATCATCTTGGGGTGGTTGGCGATCATCGCGGTCCTGAATTTCTTCGTTCCGCCACTGGAGCAGGTCGAGAACCAGCATTCCGTCTCCCCGACGCTCACCAATGCGCCGTCCGCCACCGCGTCACAGCGGCTCAACGAAGACTTCAAGGCGGCCGACCAATCCGGTCAATCGGGGTCCACCAGCGTGGCGACGATCGTTTTGGAGGGCCAGCAACCCCTCGGCGACGACGCCCACAGGTTTTACGATCGATTGATTTCTCAGCTAAAAGACGATCCGAAACATGTGATACATGTCAACGATTTCTGGGGTGATGAATTAACGCGGCAGGCCGCACAGAGCGCCGATGGTAAGGCCGCGTATGTCCTGGTGATCATCGCCGCGGGCAACGACTCGATCGAGGCCGTTCAGCATATCGTCGCGCGGACGCCGGCGCCGCCCGGAGTCAAGGCGTTTGTCACCGGGCCCGCGGCGATCATTTCGGATATGAGCCACAGTGGTGACAGAACGGTTGCCACAATTACTCTGGTAAGCATCGCGGTGATCTTCATTACGCTGCTTATCGTCTACCGCTCGATCGTAACCGTAATTCTGTTGTTGCTGGTGGTCGGCATCGAATTAATGGTGGCCCGGGGAATTGTCGCATTCATCGGCTATCACGGGATCATCGGTCTGAGCACCCTCGCGGTCAATCTGCTGGTATCCCTCGTGATCGCGGCCGGAACCGACTACGGGATATTTTTCATCGGGCGGTATCAGGAGGCCCGCCAGGCCGGAGCGGACCGAGAAACGGCGTACTACACCACCTACCACGGGGTCACCAAGGTCGTCGTGGCCTCGGGTTTGACGATCGCCGGAGCGCTTTACTGCCTCGTCTTCACGCGACTGCCCTCGTTCTACGTGCTGGCCGTCCCCTGCGCGGTGGCCGTGGTGGTCGCCGTCGCGGTGGCGATCACCCTGATCCCGGCCGTCCTCACGGTCGGAAGCCGCTTCGGCCTGTTCGAACCCAAGCGCAAAATCAGCTTTCGCGTATGGCGGCGCGTAGGCACTGCGATCGTTCGCTGGCCCGCGCCAATTCTCGCCGCGGCTTTGGCGGTAACGCTGATCGGATTGTTGACGCTGCCGGGCTACAGCCCCAGCTACAACGACCAGAAATTCATCCCCAAAGATATCCCCGGGAATTTGGGGTACGAGGCGGCGGCGCGGCATTTTCCGCCGTCGGCGATGATGGCGCCCGAAATCCTTTTGGTCGAGGCCAACCACGATCTGCGCGATTCGGCCGATTTCCTGGTGCTGGATAAACTGGCCAAGGCCGTCCTCGCCGTGCCGGGCATTTCGACGGTGCAGGCCGTAACCCGGCCCGAGGGAACCCCGATCAAGCACACGACGATCCCGTATCTGCTCAGCATGCAAGCCGCCGGCCAGCAGCAATTCCTCACTTTCCAGCGGGCGCGCATGAACGACCTGCTCAAGCAGGCCGATCTGATATCGGAAGCGATCAGCATCACGCAGCGCATGTATGACGTGATGAAGCAATTGGTCGCCACGACGCACGACGTCGTCGCCAACACGCACGAAATGCAGGCCCTCACCAGCGAACTACGCGACCACATCGCGGATTTCGAGGATTTCTTCCGTCCCCTTCGCAGCTACTTCTATTGGGAAAAGCACTGCTACGACATTCCGATCTGCAACGCGATCAGAAGCATCTTCGATTCGCTCGACGGCGTTGACGCGGTCAGCGACAAGCTGATCCTGTTGGTGGCGGACCTCGATCAGGTTGACGCGCTGCTGCCGCAGATCCTCGCCCAGCTGCCGGCGACGATCGAGATCATGCAGCAATCGCGGACCATGCTGCTCACCATGCACAGCACCATGTCCGGGGTGCTCGGCAACATGGGCGACAACAGCAACAACGCGACCGCCATGGGCAGGGCGTTCGACACCGCCCAGAACGACGATTCCTTCTACCTGCCGCCGGAAACGTTGAAGAACAAAGACTTCCAGC
This sequence comes from Mycobacterium sp. NGS34, assembly GCF_059812845.1. Lineage (NCBI taxonomy): Bacteria > Bacillati > Actinomycetota > Actinomycetes > Mycobacteriales > Mycobacteriaceae > Mycobacterium > Mycobacterium sp. NGS34. Next base: position 93,850 of record NZ_JCALDM010000010.1, on the reverse strand, counting down.
GGATCATGAACATCTTCGTGTCGCCGGACGGCAAGGACGTCCGCATGCTCATCCTGCAGAAGGGCGACCCGTCGTCGTCCGAGGGCCTGTCGCGGGTCGACGCGATCAAGAGCGCGGCCGAGGAGGCGCTCAAGGGGACTCCGCTGGAAGACGCGAAGATCTACCTGTCCGGCACCGCGGCGTCGGTGCGCGACCAGGTGCGGGCTTCGACAATCGACCTCATGATCGCGGGAATCGCCGCGCTCTGCCTGATTTTCATTGTCATGCTGATCATGACGCGAAGCTTTATCGCCGCCCTCGTTATCGTCGGCACGGTATTGCTGTCGCTCGGCGCCTCTTTCGGGCTCTCCGTATTCGCCTGGCAGGATTTGCTGGGCATACAAATACATTGGTCAGTGCTGGTGATGTCGGTGATCGTCCTTTTGGCCGTGGGCTCTGACTATAATTTGCTGCTCGTCGCCCGGATGAAAGAGGAAATCGGCGCCGGGATAAACACCGGCATCATCCGAGCGATGGGCGGCACCGGCAAAGTCGTGACGAACGCGGGGCTGGTCTTCGCGTTCACCATGGGGTCCATGCTGGTCAGCGACCTGCGCACCATCGGTCAGGTGGGCACCACGATCGGTCTGGGTTTGCTGTTTGACACGCTGGTCGTGCGCGCCTTCATGACGCCGTCCATCGCCGCCCTGCTCGGGCGGTGGTTCTGGTGGCCGCAGCAGGTTCGCCCCCGTCCCGCGAGTTCCCTGCTTCGGCCCACGGGACCCCGTCCGCTGGTACGCGCCCTGTTGCTGAGATAGCGGCAGCCATGGCGCATTTCCAGTTCAGGACGAGACCGGCAACCGTGGGGAGCACTGTGGCACAGGGCGATAGCGCAAGCAGTGGCTGCCGCTTCGACGTGCACGACGCGGCCGCCCTCGCCGTCCCGGTGCGGGTCGCATGAGCACCGAACCGCCTCGGCCACCCTTCTTTGCTCGGATCATCCGCAGGATTTCGCTGGTCGTCATCCTGGCGTGGGTGGCGTTGACGCTGCTGGTGACGTTCGGGGTCCCGCCGTTGGAGCGCGTCGGCGAAGAGCACTCAGTGCCGTTGGCTCCCCAGGACGCGCCCTCGGTGCGCGCCATGACGAGCATGGGCAAGGCCTTCAAGGAGTCCGATTCGGACAGTTTCGCGATGATCGTGCTGGAGGGGCAGCAACCGCTCGGGGAAGACGCTCGCGCGTATTACCGGGGCTTGATTCGTGAGCTGAGAAACGACCCGCGGCACGTCGAGCACGTGCAGGATCTCTGGGGAGATCGGCTCACTGCGACGGGCGTGGAAAGCCCCGACGGCAAGGCCGCATACGTGCAGCTGAATCTGGCCGGCAACCAGGGCACCACCCTGGCGCAGGAATCGGTGACGGCGGTCCGGCACATTATCAAGCAGACGCCACCGCCGCCCGGCGTCGAAGTCCATCTCACCGGCCCGGCGGCGCTCATCCCCGACATGGTGCGCAGCGGCAACGACTCGCTGCTGAAGATGACCCTGATAGCCGGGGCGATCATCTTCGTGGTGCTGCTGCTCGTCTACCGTTCGGTCACCACCGTGATCCTGGTGGTGATCGGGGTCGGCGTCGAAGTCGGCACGGCCCGAGGGATTATCGCGTTTCTCGCCGACCACAACGTCGTCGTGCTCTCGACGTTCGCCATCAACCTGCTGGTGGCGCTGTCCATGGCGGCCGGGACCGACTACGGGATCTTCTTCTTCGGCCGATATCAGGAGGCCCGCCAGGCCGGCGAGGACCCCGAATCGGCCTACTACATCACCTACCGCGGCGTCGCTCCCGTCGTCCTGGGTTCCGGTCTGACGATCGCCGGGGCGATGTTGTGCCTGAGCTTCACCCGGATGCCGATTTTCCAGACCATCGGCGTGCCCTGCGCCGTGGGCATGCTTGTCGCGGTCGCGGTGGCGGTCACGCTGGTTCCGGCCGTTCTCACCACCGGAAGTCGCTTCGGGTTGTGTGATCCCAAGCGCCGGATCGCGCAAAAGCGATGGCGAGGCATCGGCACGGCGATCGTCCGCTGGCCAGCGCCCATCCTGGTGGCGACGCTGGCGGTCGCCCTGGTCGGCCTGGTGACGCTGCCGGGCTACAAAACCAGCTACGACGACAGGTCCTACCTACCCAAAGACCTGCCGGCCAACTTGGGGTACGCGGCCGCCGATCGCCATTTCTCACAATCGCGCATGCTGCCCGACATTTTGATGATCCAGGCCGACCACGACATGCGCAATCCGGCCGACTTTCTCGTGCTACATAAAATAGCCAAGGCCATTTTCCGGGTTCCGGGAATTTCTCGGGTACAGGGCATAACACGGCCCGAGGGAACGCCGATCGAGCACACCTCGATACCTTTCCTGATCAGCCTGCAAAACGCATCCATGCTGCAGAACATGTCATTCATGAAGGCCCGCATGAACGACATGCTCACGGAGGCCGACTCGCTCGCCAAGCAGATCGCGATATTGAAGCACCTGTACGAGTTGCAAAAGCAGCTCACCGCCGTCGCCCACGAGACGGTCGGTGTCGCGAAAGAGATGGAAACCATCGTGGACGAGCTCGAAGACCACGTGGCGGATTTCGACGACTTCTTCAGGCCAATTCGGAGTTACTTCTACTGGGAAAAGCACTGCTTCGATATCCCGATATGTTTTGCGATCAGGTCGGTATTCCAGCTATTCGACAGCGTCGACGCGCTTCGCGACCGATTGCACATGGTCGTCAAGGACGCGGTGCAGGCGGACGAGCTGGCGGCGCAGCTGCTGCAGCTCACTCCCCCACTGATCGCGATCGCGGAGGCCACCCGCGTCACGCTGTTGACGAACCACAGCACCACGTCCGGGCTTTTCGGTCAGCTGGACGACGCGAGCCGTAGCGCGACGGAAATGGGGCAGGCGTTCGACTCGGCCAAGAACGACGACTCTTTCTATCTGCCGCCCGACGTCTTCCAGAACCAGGACTTCCAGCGCGCGATGAGTTCGTTCGTGTCTCCGGACGGGAAGGCGGCGCGATTCATCATTTCGCACCGGGGCGACGCCGCGACCCCCGAAGGCATAGCGCGGATCAACCCGATCAGGGCGGCGGCCGAAGAGGCGCTGAAAACAACTCCGCTGGAGAGCGCCAAGATTTCCATCGCCGGAGCCGCGGCCACCTACAAAGACTTCGACGACGGCTCCAAATACGACCTATGGATCGCCCTCGTCGGCGCGCTCTGCCTCATTTTCGTCATCATGCTCGCCCTTACCCGAAGCTTCGTGGCCGCCCTGGTTATCGTTGGGACAGTGGTGCTTTCGCTGGGATCATCGTTCGGGCTGTCGGTATTGGTGTGGCAGTACATTCTGGGCGTCAAATTGCACTGGATGGTGCTGCCCATGTCGGTCATCGTCCTGTTGGCGGTGGGATCCGACTACAACCTGCTTCTGGTGGCCCGCATGAAAGAGGAGATCGCCGCCGGCATAAACACCGGCATCATCCGCGCCATGGGCGGCACCGGGAAGGTCGTGACGAACGCCGGCCTGGTGTTCGCCTTCACCATGGCGTCGATGATCTTCAGCGATTTGCGGATCATCGGCCAGCTGGGCACCACCATCGGCCTGGGCCTGTTGTTCGACACGTTGGTGGTGCGCTCGTTCATGACCCCGTCCATCGCCGCGTTGCTCGGACGCTGGTTCTGGTGGCCACAGACGGTTCGTCCGCGCCCGGCCAGCTTCATGCTGCGGTCCGAGCCGCCGCGCGCGGTGGTGCGGTCCTTGCTCCTGCACGAGGAGCGCCGCGACGACGACGCTTCGACGGTCGAACTCCCGCGGCTAACCGTCTAGGTCGCGCCGGCCCGGGAATTACGGGATCGGAATGGGCGCGCCGGTCAGGAACTTGGCCAGGGTTTGCTCCAAGGCGATCAATCCGGCCAGCGTCAAATACGTCAAAACCAGTGCCTCGTAACCGATATAGACCGGTAGTTCGAGGAAACTCAGCATGAACTTCAAAACGCCCGACGCGCTGTTGTAGAGGTTGTTGAAAACCCCGAGGAAGCCGGCCGGCGCGTCGATCAGCTCTTGCAGGATCGAGTTCGGGTCGAACGCCACCGATGCGGCATTGACGGCCTCGGCGGCCGCGTAAGCGCCCCCACCCGCGGTCAGCTGCTGCGCGAACTGCTCGCCATACGCCGACGCCTTACCGACCAGCCCCTGGAAGCTCTGGGCGGCCTGGGAGAACACCTGAGCGACGCCCGCCGACACCTCGTCGGCGGCCGCGGGTATCACCCCGACGGTCGGCACCGCCGCCGCCAGGTGTGCCGCGCGGAGCGTCGAACCAATAGCAGCCAAATCCGTCGCCGCGGCCGCCATCAACTCCGGCGTCGCCATCACATACGACATATCTATCCTCCAGCCGGTCACCGACACGACCCAGCGGCAAAGCAAGAATCAGGACTGGATCACGCCCGTCACGGAGATTACACACAAGTACAACGGCGCGCTGCAGCTTCGGCTGATCCCTGAAAACAAAACTTCTCGGCACCTCAAACTGGCTGCTAGTGCCGCTTCCGACCTAATGGCACGGGGCCGAAAACCATGCGGTCCCCCGGGTCGTTGCGGCGCTACCGGGGCGTGCGGATGGAGTCACTCCCGAAACCGTCCAGGTCGGCTTCGATAGGCCGCCACTCCATCGTCGACGGTCGGGCTCCCCGGCCCGCCGCGGCGGGCGGGATTGCGGGGCCCTCCGCGTGGAAAATCTCAGCTCGCGTCGCGCAGCATCGGCTGCGCGGTCGAGGGCAGCTCGACGGCCACCGTCGCCTCAGCAAACAAATCGACCGACGCCGCGATGGTGCGGTCGACGAAGGCGGCGAACTCCTCGAAGGAGATGTCGTCCTGGATCCAGCGCGATCTGCGGGCCACCAGGCCGACGCGCTGCGGGTCTGAGCAACCGTGGACGATCGCGGTGACTTTGCGGTTCTGCTTGTTCCATCTGTCAGCTAACCGGGTCAGCCAGGGTCGGTCGGCGGCGCGGAAGGAGTGCGCGGGCGCGACCCCGATGACCAACATGTCGCCGAACGAGGGCGAGACCTCAAGGTGGATGTGCAGCCGCCCGGCGTCGGCGTTGGCGACGCAGAAGTATTCGCCGTCGTGCTCGCCCTTGAGGAACTGCAGCCCGCAGGTGCGTACGTAGCGTTCGATCATCTTGGCGCAGAGCGACTCACTCATCATGAGGTAGATCCTGCAGCCGGCGACTTTGAGGACCCTTTGAGCCGAGCTAACCGGCATCGAAGAATCTACTGAGAATTCGCTGAGCGACCTGGGCCGTTTCAGCCCACCCGCCGCGCGACCTCGACCATCGCCGACGTGATCTGTGCGATCTCCGCGCCGATGCAGATGTAGGGCGGCATCGCGTACACGAGGTTGCGGAACGGGCGCAGCCAGACGCCGTGGTCCAGAGCGGTCGGGGTGGCGACGGCCAGGTCGACGGGCCGGTCGCACTCGATGACTCCGATGGCCCCGCACACCCGGACGTCGGCCACGCCCGGCAGCGCCCGGGCCGGTCCGAGCCCGTCCGCCAGTCCCGCGGCGATCTCCCTCACCCTGGATCGCCAGTCCTGGCCGAGCAGCAGCTCGACGCTGGCCACCGACACGGCGCAGGCCAGCGGGTTGGCCATGAACGTGGGCCCATGCATCAGCGCGCCGGCCTCCCCCGAGCTGATGGTGTGCGCGATCTCGGTGGTGCACAGGGTGGCGGCCAGGCTGAGGTATCCACCGGTCAGCGCCTTTCCGACGCACATGATGTCCGGGCTGACCCCGGCGTGGTCGGCGGCGAACAGCTCACCGGTGCGCCCGAAGCCGGTCGCGATCTCGTCGAAGATCAGCAGCACGTCGTGCCGGCTGCACGCCTCGCGCAGGTCCCGCAGGTACGCCGGGTCGTGAAAGCGCATCCCGCCCGCACCCTGCACGACGGGCTCGACGACCACGGCCGCCAGCTCCGGGGCGTGCTGCGCCAGTTGCGCCTCGAACGCCGCCCCGTAGGCGGGGTCGTAGTCGCGGGGTACCTGCGGGGCGAACACCTGCGGGACGAGCACGTCGGACCACAGCGAGTGCATGCCGCCGTCGGGGTCGCAGACGCTCATCGGGGTGAAGGTGTCGCCGTGGTAGCCGCCGCGCCAGGTCATCAGCCGGTGCTTGGCGGGCCGGCCTCTGCTGCGCCAGTACTGCAGCGCCATCTTCACCGCGACCTCCACCGACACCGACCCCGAGTCGCTGAAGAAGACCGTGTCCAAGCCCGCCGGCGTGATGTCCACCAGAAGTTGCCCCAGCCTGGCCGCGGGCTCGTGGGTCAGCCCGCCGAACATGACGTGATTCATCGTGGCCAGCTGCGCGGCGAGCGCGGCGTCCAGGTCGGGGTGGCCGTGCCCGTGGATCGCGGTCCACCAGGAGCTCATCGCGTCGAGCGCCTCGACGGGCTCGCCGTCGCGGATCAGCGTCAGCCGGGCGCCGCGGGCGGCGACGGCCACGACGGGCGCCACCGATTCCCTGCCGATGGTGCTGTAGGGATGCCACAGGTGCGCCGCGTCGATCGCGCTGATCTCCTCGGGCGTCAACCCGGCCCTCGCCGCAGGCATAGAAACCGAGCGTAGAGGCAGCCGGTTCGCACAATTCGCGGCCATCGGGGACCATCTATGGCCATGGCTTCGCCGCACCCGCCCGAGGGCCCCCACCCGGGCGACCACATCGCCGCCCCGCCGGCGCCCGAGCAATCCGACCAGCAGGCGCCCCGGGTGCTTCGCCTGCGGCTAGCGGCCTGGGACGTCATCTGCACCGTCACGCTGCTGGTGCTGCTCTTGGTCCTCGCCACGGCCACCGACTGGCCGGCGCGGCTGTTCGGCTACCTCGGGAGGCTGTGCGAGGGGGACACCTGCGGACCGGTCCCCTTCGGCATCGACTACTACATTCACCCGGTGGTGTGGGGCGGCATCGGCGCGGCGATCACCGCGGCCGGAATCGGCCCGTTCGTTTCCCTGCTGAAGGGCTGGTACATGTCCTTCTGGCCGGTGCTGGCGCTCGTCCTGCTGCTGGTCGCCTCCGCGGCCGGCTTCATCCTGACCACCTTCAGCGAGCGCTACTGGCTCTGACGGCCCGCGGCGCCCGCACCCAGATCGACGGCAGCGCGGAAAAGTTCGAGTACGCATGACGATAACGTCGATCTCGGCGATATCCGCGGCGGACGAGGGCCTCGCGCACACGGCGGACGATCTCGTCGGGTCGATGCTCGGCGACGACCCGGATCACGATCCAGCCCAACTCGGCGAACTTGTCCAGTCGGGAAATGTCCTTCACGTATTGCCTTCGGTCGGGGCGATGTTGGTCGCCGTCGTATTCGGCGGCGACCATGTAGTCCTCCCAGCCCATGTCCAGCACGCCGACTAATCGCCAGCCGTCGGCGACCGGTAACTGCGTTGTCGGTTTCGGCAGTCCGGCATCGATGAGAAGCAGCCGCAACCAGCTTTCTTTCGGCGAGGCCGCGCCTCCGTCGACCAGAGGCAGCACCTCCACGAGACGTCGCAAGCCGCGAGCGCCGCGGTACCGCTTAGCCACGACGCCGACATCCTCGAACGAGAAGGGCGTGGCACGCATGAGGGCGTCGAGCCGGGCCAGCGCCTGACCACGCGCGAGGTGGCGGCCGAGGTCGAACGCGGTGCGGGCGACCGATGTCACCGGCAGCCGCTTGACGGCGGTCACTTCGTCGGCGCCGAGCATTTCGTTGCGGACGATCAATCCGCGTTGCGGCCGGGCGTTTTTCCCCACGAGCTCGATCGGCGTGTCCGCGTCGACCCACCGCGCCCCGTGCAGCGCAGACGCCGCCGCCCCCGCGATGACGGCCCGCCGGCCCGACCACAGCCACGCGCCAAGCATGCGATCACCCAGCGACGGCTCGTGCCGCTTCGGGATGTAGACGTCACGAAAGATCGTCCGGTACCACCGGCGCAGCTGATACTCGGTCAGCACGGCGGCCCCGACCGCTTCGCTGCCCAAGAACACCTCCCCCATGGGGAGATGATGGGCGGGACTACCGACATGCTCACCGAAATCGACACCAGCGCGGAAAAGTGCGAGTGGAGACCGCGCTAACGTCGATTTCGGCGCATAGACGACGCGACTCGGTCACTGAGACCCAAATCACAACTGCGGGCACGGAATTAGGCCCGCCAGTCACCGTCCGGTCACGTTACGACAAAGAATCATTCGTGGAGCTCAGCAGGCATTTTCCGCGGGCAACTTCTGTTGTAAAAGTGTCTCTAGTGACTGGTGTGAATCCGGGCAGGCCGGCCGGGTTCGTCGCCAAGCGTCATGCAGCGGCGCGGGGCCCTGAGGGGGAAGGCCCTCAATCTCCAAGCCTCCTGCAGCAGCGGCCGACGCGCGAAGTCACCGCGACGGAGGCCCAGGATCCAAGAAGGTGGGAACCCCATGAAACGCATCTCGGCTTTCGCGATCGGTCTCGCGATGCTGGTGGCCCCATTGGCCACCGCCGGCATCGCGACCGCCGACCCCGGCACCCGGTCGATGGACTACCAACAGGCCGCGGACATCGTCGTCATGCGCGGCCTTTCGCAGCGTGGCGTGCCGTTCTCCTGGGCCGGCGGCGGCATCACCGGCCCCTCGCGTGGCAAGGGCACCGGCGCCATGACCGTCGGTTTCGACGCGTCGGGCCTGATGCAGTACGCGTACGCGGGCGCGGGGATCAAGCTGCCGCGCTCCTCCGGTGAGATGTACCGGCTCGGGCAGAAGGTGCTGCCGCAGCAAGCCCAGCGCGGCGACCTGATCTTCTACGGCCCGGAGGGCACGCAGAGCGTCGCGATGTACCTGGGTAACAACCAGATGCTCGAGGTGGGCGACGTCGTCCAGGTCTCGCCGGTGCGCTCCACCGGCATGACGCCCTACCTGGTCCGGGTCCTCGGGGCCCAGCAGACGCCGTTCCAGCAGGCGCCGCTGCAGCAGGTGCCCACGCAGCAACTGCCGCTGCAGCAGGCGCCGGTCCAGCAGGTCCCGACGCAACAGGCACCGCTGCAGCAGGCTCCGGTCCAGCAGGCCCCGACGCAACAGGCACCCCTGCAGCAGCAGGTGCAGCAGGCGCCGGTGCAGCAGCTGCCCCTGCTGCAGCAGCCGGCGCAGGCGCCCGTGCAACAGTCGCCGTACGGCATCACCCGCTAGCCCCAGACGGGGCGATTTCGTCCCGCCCAACAGCCGCCACCTGCTCCCCTGAGCTGGCTCGCCGCAAGGCCTGCCGGCAGGAGCGGGTGGCGGTTTTCGGATAAGTTGGCGGTTGACCATGCAGACCCTGTCGCCGCCTCGCCCACCGGTTGCCGCCGAACCGGCGACGGCGCGCGCGGCCGGGTTCTATCGCTACGACCTCGACGGCCTGCGTGGCATCGCGATCGCGCTCGTCGCAGTCTTCCACGTCTGGTTCGGGCGGGTTTCCGGCGGCGTGGACGTGTTTCTCGCGTTATCCGGGTTCTTCTTCGGCGGCAAGATCCTGCGCGCCGCCCTCAACCCGGACCTGCCGCTGTCCCCGGTGGCCGAGGTGACCCGGCTGGTCCGCCGCCTGCTTCCCGCGCTGGTGGTGGTCCTGGCCGGCTGCGGGCTGCTGACCGTCCTGGTCCAACCGGAAACCCGCTGGGAGACGTTCGCCGACCAGAGCCTGGCGAGCCTCGGCTACTACCAGAACTGGGAGCTGGCCAACTCCGCGGCGGACTACCTGCGCGCGGGTGAGGCCGTCACCCCGCTGCAGCACATCTGGTCCATGTCGGTGCAGGGCCAGTTCTACGTCGCCTTCCTGTTGCTGGTCGCCGGGTGCGCCTACGCGTTGCGGGGCCGGCTGCGGGCCCACCTGCGCACCGTCTTCCTGGTGCTGATCGTCGCGCTGACGGTGGCCTCGTTCGTCTACGCCACCGTCGCCCATCAGGACGACCAGGCGATCGCCTACTACAACAGCTTCGCGCGTGCCTGGGAGCTGCTGCTGGGCGCGCTGGCCGGCGCCGTCGTGCCCTACGTCCGCTGGCCGATGTGGCTGCGCACCGCCCTCGCCGCGGCCGCGCTGGCGGCGATCGTGTCGTGCGGGGCCGTCATCGACGGTGTCAAGGAATTCCCCGGCCCCTGGGCGCTGTTCCCCGTCGGGGCCACCATGCTGATGATCCTGGCCGGGGCCAACCTCCCTGCCGGCGCCGACAACCGGTTGCCGCTGCCGAACCGGATCCTGGCGACGGGGCCGCTGGTGGCGCTGGGCACGATGGCCTACTCGCTGTACCTGTGGCACTGGCCGCTGCTCATCTTCTGGCTGTCCTACAGCGGCCACCGCCACGCCGGTTTCGTCGACGGCGCGGCGGTGCTGCTGGTCTCGGGCGCCCTGGCCTACCTCACCACCCGGCTCGTCGAGGACCCGCTGCGGTACCGGACGTCCGCCGCATCCGGCGCGCCCACCCCGAAGATCCCCTCGATCCCGTGGTCGCTGCGCCTGCGCAGGCCGACGATGGCCCTGGGGTCGATGGTGGTGCTGCTCGCCGTCACGCTCACTGCGACGTCGTTCACCTGGCGTCAGCACGTCACGGTGCTGCGCGCCGCGGGCAAGGAGCTCAGCGTCCTCAACCCGCAGGACTACCCCGGCGCGCGCGCCCTCACCGAACACGTGCGGGTCCCGGCGCTGCCGATGCGGCCCAGCGTCCTGGAGGTCAAGGACGACCTGCCGATCTCGACCCGGGACGGCTGCATCAGCGACTTCGTCAACCCCGCGCTGGTCAACTGCACTTACGGCGACGTCGCGGCCACCCGCAGCATCGCCCTGGCCGGAGGGTCGCACGCGGAGCACTGGCTGCCCGCGCTGGACCTGCTCGGCCAACTGCACCACTTCAAGGTGGTGACGTACCTGAAGATGGGCTGCCCGCTGTCCACCGAGGAAGTCCCGCTGATCATGGGCAACAACGCCCCGTACATGCAGTGCCGCGAGTGGGTGCAGCGGACCATGACCAAGCTCGTCACCGACCGGCCCGACTACGTGTTCACGACGACGACCCGGCCGTGGAACATCAAGAGCGGCGACGTGATGCCGGCGACCTACATCGGCATCTGGCAAACGTTGTCGGACAACAACATTCCCATCCTCGGCATGCGGGACACCCCGTGGCTGGTCAAGAACGGCAAGCCGTTCGACCCCGCGGACTGCCTCGCCAAGAAGGGCGGCAGCCCCGACTCGTGCTCGGTCAAGCGTTCCGACGTGCTGTCCGACCGCAACCAGACGCTCGACTTCGTCACACAATTCCCGTTGCTGAAGGTCCTGGACATGTCGGACGCGATCTGCCGCGCCGAAATCTGCCGCCCCGTCGAAGGAAACGTGCTGATCTACCACGGCGCGCACCACCTGTCGCCCACCTACGTGCGAACGATGACGGCCGAGCTGGGCCGGCAGATCGGGGCCGGCACCGGTTGGTGGTAACAAGCCGCGGCCCTGTGGGCGCGGATAAGGTCATGTGATGCCGACCGACAGACCCGCTTCGGAAACAGGCGCTGGTAACCGACGGCCCACGCTGGCCACCGTTTGGCCGGGAAACCCGTACCCGCTCGGCGCCTCCTATGACGGGGCGGGCACCAACTTTTCGCTGTTCTCCGAGATCGCCGACAAGGTCGACTTGTGTCTGATCGACGACGACGGCAGCGAATCGCGCGTCCCGCTGGACGAGGTCGACGGGTTCGTCTGGCACGCCTATCTGCCGAACATCGTCCCGGGTCAGCGCTACGGCTTTCGCGTCCACGGCCCCTTCGACCCGGCGGCCGGGCACCGGTGTGACCCCAGCAAGCTGCTGCTGGACCCGTACGGCAAGGCCTTCCACGGCGACTTCGACTTCGGCCAGGCGCTGTTCTCCTACGACCTCGCGGCCGTCACCCCGGACGGCCCGAACGCCGACGGGCTCGACCCCGGGACTCCCCCCATGGTGGACTCGCTCGGCCACACCATGACCAGCGTGGTGAGCAACCCGTTCTTCGACTGGGGCTCCGACCGCGCCCCGCTCACCCCGTACCACGAGACCGTCATCTACGAGGCCCACGTCAAGGGCATGACGCAGACCCATCCCGGCGTCCCCGAGCAGCTTCGGGGCACCTACGCCGGGCTGGCCCACCCGGTGGTCATCGACCACCTCAAGTCGCTCAACGTCACCGCCATCGAGCTGATGCCCGTTCACCAGTTCATGCACGACCACCGGCTTTTGGACCTGGGCCTGCGAAATTACTGGGGCTACAACACCTTTGGCTTTTTCGCCCCGCACAACCAGTACGCGGCCAACCGCACGGCCAGCGTCGCCGAGTTCAAATCCATGGTGCGCAGCTTCCACGACGCCGGCATCGAGGTGATCCTCGACGTCGTGTACAACCACACCGCCGAGGGCAATCACCTCGGTCCGACGATCAACTTCCGCGGCATCGACAACGCCGCCTACTACCGGCTCGTCGACACGGACCTGCGGTTGTACAAGGACTACACCGGCACCGGCAACAGCCTCAACCCCCGCCACCCGCACGTGCTGCAGCTCATCATGGACTCGCTGCGCTACTGGGTGCTCGAGATGCACGTCGACGGGTTCCGCTTCGACCTGGCCGCCACCCTGGCCCGCGAGCTGCACGACGTCGACCGATTGAGCGCGTTTTTCGACCTGGTCCAGCAGGATCCGATCGTCAGCCAGGTCAAATTGATCGCCGAGCCGTGGGACGTCGGCGAGGGCGGCTACCAAGTCGGAAACTTCCCGGGTTTGTGGACCGAGTGGAACGGGAAGTATCGCGATACTGTGCGCGACTACTGGCGGGGCGAGCCCGCGACCCTGGGCGAGTTCGCCTCCCGGCTGACCGGGTCGTCGGACCTCTACGAGGCGACCGGCCGGCGCCCCAGCGCCAGCATCAACTTCGTCACCGCCCACGACGGGTTCACACTCAACGACCTGGTCTCCTACAACGACAAACACAACATGGCCAACGGCGAGGACAACCGCGACGGCGAAAGCCACAACCGGTCGTGGAACTGCGGCGTCGAAGGCCCCACCAACGACCCCGACATCCTGGAACTGCGCCGCCGCCAAATGCGCAACTTCTGGGCCACACTGCTGCTCAGTCAGGGCACGCCGATGATCGCGCACGGCGACGAGTTCGGCCGCACCCAGAACGGCAACAACAACGTCTACTGCCAGGACTCCGAATTGTCCTGGATGGACTGGTCATTCGTCGAAAAGAACGCGGACCTGCTGGCCTTCGCGCGCAAGGTGACCACCCTGCGCAAGAACCATCCGGTGTTTCGCCGGCGCCGGTTCTTCGACGGTGAGCCGATCCGCAGCGGCGACGAGGTTCGCGACATCGCCTGGCTCAATCCGAGTAGCCGCGAGATGACGCACGAGGACTGGGGCGAAAGCATTCACAAGTGTGTGGCGGTGTTCCTCAACGGCGACGCCATCACCGCGCCGAACGCCCGCGGCGAGCGGGTGGTCGACGACTCGTTCCTGTTGTGCTTCAACGCCGGCGAAGAGCGGCTGGAGTTCGTGATGCCGCCCGACGACTACGCCCAGGAGTGGACGGTGGAGCTCGACACCAACCATCCCGCCGGCGAGGCGGACCAGGTGGTCAACGCCGAGGAGAAGGTCTCGCTGCCCGCACGTTCGCTGCTGATACTTCGTAAGACCTTGTGACGCATGGCCTTTCCCGTCCTGTCCACCTACCGGCTGCAGCTGCGTGGTGAATCCAGCGGGTTCGGGTTCACCTTCGAGGACGCCGAGGGCCTGCTGGATTACCTCGACGAGCTCGGGGTGACCCATCTCTACCTCTCCCCCGTGCTGACCGCCGCCCGGGGATCCAACCACGGCTACGACGTCACCGATCCCACCACGGTCGCGCCGGAGCTGGGCGGCGCCGACGGCCTGGCGCGGCTGTCCGCGGCGGCCCGCGCGCGCGGCATGGGCCTGGTCGTCGACATCGTCCCCAACCACGTCGGCGTCGACGACCCCCAGCAGAACGCCTGGTGGTGGGACGTGCTGCGGCACGGCCGGGGCTCGCCGTACGCGGCGTTCTTCGACATCGACTGGGACCTCGACGAGGACGGCCGAATTGTGCTGCCGATACTCGGTTCCGACGACGACGCGGCCGAGCTGAAGGTCGACGGCGACCGGCTGCGGCTCGGCGATCTCGCCCTGCCCATCGCCCCGGGCACCGCTGAGGGAAGCGGCCCGCAGGTTCATGACCGCCAGCACTACCGGCTGGTGGGCTGGCGAAACGGGGTCACCGGCTACCGGCGCTTCTTCTCGATCACCTCGCTGGCCGGGCTGCGACAGGAAGACCGCGCGGTGTTCGACGCCAGCCACGCCGAAATCGCCCGCTGGTTCGCCGAGGGACTCGTCGACGGCGTGCGCATCGACCACCCCGACGGATTGTCCGATCCCGGCGGATATTTGGCGCGGCTGCGCGAACTGGTCGGGCCCGACGCGTGGATCGTGATCGAGAAGATCCTCGCCGTCGACGAGGCCCTCGAGCCGACGCTGCCGGTCGCCGGCACCACCGGCTACGACGTGCTCCGGCAGGTGGGCGGCGTCTTCGTCGACCCGGCCGGCGAAGAGGCGCTCACCGCGCTGGTCGACTCCGCGGGGCTGGATTACGCCACCATGCCTGGGCTGCTCGCGGAGCTCAAGGTCCGCGCGGCCACCGAGACCCTGGCGAGCGAGTTGGCCCGGCTGCGGCGGTCGGTCGCGGCGACGGCGGGCACCGATCACCCGCTGCTACCCGACGCGATCGCCGCCCTGCTCACCCACGTCGGCGTCTACCGCAGCGACTACCCCGGCCTGGCCGCGCTGCTGCCCACCGCGCTGGCCGAAACCCAGGCGCAGTCACCGCAATTGGGGCCCGCGCTGCAAGTGCTGGCCGCGGCGCTGGCCGAGGGCGGCGAGCCGGCCAACCGGCTGCAGCAGCTCTGCGGCGCGGTGACCGCCAAGGCCGTCGAGGACTGCCTGTTCTACCGCGACGCCCGGCTGGTGTCGCTCAACGAGGTGGGCGGCGAACCGCACCGCTTCGGCGTCGGACTCGCGGAGTTCCACCACAGCGCCGCCACCCGCGCGCGGTTGTGGCCGCACACGATGACGACGCTGACCACCCACGACACCAAGCGCGGCGAGGACGTGCGGGCCCGCATCGGCGTGCTGTCCCAGGTGCCGTCGCTGTGGACCGAGTTCCTGGCCCGCTGGGAGATCCGGGCCCCCTCCCCGGACCCCGCGACCGGACGGTTCCTGTGGCAGAACATCTTCGGGGTGTGGCCGGTGAACGGCCAGGTGACCCGGGAACTGCGCGCCCGGCTGCACGCCTACGCCGAGAAGGCCGTCCGGGAAGCGGCCTGGCACACCTCGTGGAACGACCCGGACGCCGCCTTCGAGGACGCGGTGCACCGCTGGCTGGACACCATCCTCGACGGCCCGGTGGCCGGCCAGCTGACCGAGCTTGTGGCGCAACTCAATCCGCACGCCGCGAGCGACGCGCTCGGCCAGAAGCTGCTCGCGCTCACCGTGCCCGGGACCCCAGACATCTACCAGGGCACCGAGCTGTGGGACGACAGCCTGGTCGACCCCGACAACCGGCGCCCCGTCGACTACGGCGCCCGCCGGGCCGCGCTGAACGACCTGCAGCACCCGAAGATTCGCGTCGTCGCCGCGGCGCTTCGGGTGCGCCGCTCCCGCCCGGACACGTTCCTGCGCGGCGGCTACCGGCCGGTGCTCGCCGACGGCGAGGCCGCCGACCACGTGGTGGCGTTTCGCCGCGGGGACGACGTGCTGGTCGCGGTGACCCGCTGGACCTTGCGGCTGGCCGAAAAGGGCTGGGGCAACACCGTGCTGCCGCTGCCCGAGGGCACCTGGACCGACGCCCTGTCCGGCGCCGTGGCCAGCGGGGCCACCTCGGCGGCCCAACTGTTCTCGGACCTGCCGGTCGTGCTGTTGGAGCGCCGGCATGACTGAATTCCGGGTCTGGGCGCCCAAACCCGCGCTGGTGCGGCTCGACCTGGACGGCGCGGTGCACCCGATGACGCGCTCCGACGACGGCTGGTGGCACGCGGACGTCGACGCCCCGCCGGGGGCCCGGTACGGATACCTGCTCGACGACGACCCCACCGTACTGCCCGACCCCCGCTCGCCCCGGCAGCCCGACGGCGTGCACGCCCGGTCGCAGCTGTGGGAGTCCGCCGACGCGGCCTGGACGGACGGCGACTGGGCGGGCCGGTCGGTCGAAGGGGCGCTGATCTACGAGTTGCACCTGGGCACGTTCACGGCTGCCGGCACCCTCGACGCGGCCGTCGAAAAGCTGGACCACTTGGTCGATCTCGGCGTCGACTTCGTCGAGCTGATGCCGGTGAACTCCTTCGCCGGCACCCACGGCTGGGGGTACGACGGCGTGCTGTGGTACAGCGTGCACGAACCCTACGGCGGCCCCGACGGCCTGGTCCGGTTCGTCGACGCCTGCCACGCCCGCGGCCTGGGCGTGCTGATCGACGCCGTGTTCAACCACCTCGGCCCGTCGGGGAACTACCTGCCGCGCTTCGGCCCCTACCTGTCGTCGGCCAGCAACCCGTGGGGCGAGGGCATCAACATCGCCGACGCCGACTCCGACGAGGTGCGCCGCTACATCATCGGCTGCGCGCTGCGCTGGATGCGCGACTTCCACGCCGACGGGCTGCGGCTCGACGCCGTGCACGCGCTGGTGGACACCACCGCCGTTCACGTTCTCGAGGAGCTCGCCACCGAAACCGACCTGCTGTCAAGCCAACTGGGCCGCCCGTTGTCGCTTGTCGCCGAAAGCGACCTCAACGACCCGCGGTTGATCACCCCGCGCGACCGCAACGGCTACGGGCTGACCGCGCAGTGGGCCGACGACATCCACCACGCCATCCACACCGCCGTGTCCAGCGAACGCCAGGGCTACTACGCCGACTTCGGTTCGCTGGCCACGCTGGCGGAAACCTTGCGGCAGGGCTACTTCCACGCCGGCACCTACTCGTCGTTCCGGCACCGCCGCCACGGGCGGCCGCTGGACACGACGGCGATCCCCGCCACCCGGCTGGTCGCCTATACCTGCACCCACGACCAGGTCGGCAACCGGGCGCTCGGCGATCGGCCCTCGCAGAACCTGACCGTGGGCCAGCTGGCGGTCAAGGCCGCCCTCGTCCTCGGATCGCCCTACACCGCAATGCTTTTCATGGGTGAGGAATGGGGCGCCTCGACGCCGTTTCAGTTCTTCAGCTCGCATCCCGAACCGGAGCTGGCGCGGGCCACGGCCGAGGGCCGCAAGGCCGAATTCGCCGAACACGGTTGGAACGCCGACGAAATCCCCGACCCGCAGGACCCGGAGACATTTCAACGCTCCAAGCTGGATTGGGGCGAGGTCGGCGCCGGCGAGCACGCCCGTCTGCTCGACACCTACCGCGAGCTGATCGCGCTGCGCCGCCGCGACGCCGACCTGGCCGACCCCTGGCTGGAGCACCTCGTCGTCGAATACGACGAAGCGCAGCGCTGGATCACCATGCACCGCGGCCGGTTTCGCATCGCCTGCAACCTGGGCGCCGAGCCGGTCACGGTGCCGGTGACCGGCGAGCTGGTCCTCGCCTGGGGCGAACCGACGCTCGACGCCGAGTCCACCAAGCTGCCCGCGCATTCGTTCGCCGTTCTATCAGTGCGCGAGCAGACCTGAGCGCTCTCAGAGCACCGACGTTGCCTCGAGGCCGGTCATTTGCGCGATGACATCGAAGTCCGCATCGCGGTGGACGATGCGTGCACCATGGCGGATCGCGACCGACGCGATGAGGCAGTCGTTGATGCTACGAATCGTCTTCCCCGCGCGCCGGGCCGCGCGATAGATGTTGGCGGCGGCCCGAAAATCGATCGCGTTGTCCACGACCAACGAGGGCAAGCCGTTCACGAGCCGCTCGAGCATGATGTAGGCGTTGTCGTTGGCCGCTCCGCTCAGGATTTCCATCGCGATGGGCTCGCACATCGCGATTTGACGCTCCTCCTCGGAGATCAGCCGGCGCACTTCGGTCGCGGCGGCCGAGCCGGTAGCGCGGAAGTATTCGATCCAGGCCGACGTGTCAACGAGGATCATCAAAACGTCGCGGGCCGTTCGCTTCGCAAGTCATCGAGGTCGCCATCCCAGCCGACCCCTTCGAGCCCCAGCAGGAATTCGCGAGTCAACGGCTGACCAACCAGCCGTCGCAGGGCGAGGTCGACGGCCGCTTTTTTGGTGGAGAGGCCGAACCTTCGCATTACCTCGGCAGCGAGTTCGTCGTCGATGTCGATGTTGGTGCGCGACATACACCAAGCGTACACATCAGTTCTGGCAGACAATCAAAATCACTTAAATCACCTAAGTAACACTCGGGTGCGGGCGGCCTTCGGCGGCGATTCGGCTGCCGACGGGACCCTCGGCTAGACACAACTGAGGCATTCACCGCGGACGGCCGATCACACCGCAGGCCGGTCCCTCGTGCCCGCTGCGCCAAGAGAGCTGCCTGTCAACGACTGTTTTGCCAATCGAATGGTAATGTAGTGCCATGAACGTGACCGTGGACCGACTGGGGCGGTTGGTCATTCCGAAGGCATTACGGGTCGCGCTGGGGATCACGCCCGACACACAGCTCGAATTGATTCCGGACGGATCTGGTCTGCGGATCGAGCCTGTCCAGCAGCGCGTCCGCCCGATCGAGACGCAAGACGGCCTTCCAGTCCTCGGCCATGTGGAGGGTGCGGTGCTGACGGACGACGACGTGCGCCGGCTTCGCGATGACATCCAGCGGTGAACTTTGGGCGTGCGACACCAGCGTCGCCGTCGCCGCTCTCGATTCGACCCACGAGGCGCACTCGGCGTGCCGTCGAGTGCTCGTTCACCGTCGCCCCGCGCTCGCGGGCCATGCGATGTTCGAGACGTATTCGGTGCTGACCCGACTTCCACTTCCGCTACGTCTGAATGCGGCCCAAGCGTCCTCGGTACTGGTGAGAGCGTTTCCAGCAACGTGCTGGCTCGAGGCGAGTGCTACCAGCGATCTTTTCGAGCGACTTGCCCACTTCGGCATCGTCGGCGGATCCGTCTATGACGCTCTCGTCGGCCATGCCGCGTCGACGAACCGACGCACACTACTCACCCGCGATCGTCGGGCAGAGCGCACCTACCGCTCACTCAACGTGCAATACGAGTTCGTTGACTGACCGTTTCGCCGCACGGCCCGGCGTGCCTGCCCCAGGGTGTCGGACCCGTTCGGAAGACTGCGGAACATGAGCAGACGCAACCGTGAGAAGCGCACGGCCAAGCACAAGAACCGGCGCCGGGCGGCGCCCGCGCAAGAGCGCGTCGGCCCCAATCCGGGACCCGACCGCGCGCTGCTTCTCGAAAGCCTTGTCGTCGCGTTGAGCACGGCCGCGTCGTGCGCTCCCGAGCACGCGCCGCGTCACGCCGGCGAGCTGTTACGCGAGTTCGCGGACTTCGCACGTGAGCTCGACGTTGCGGCTGACCTCGCCATTAACGAGGCCATCAGCGCAGCATGGGAGCACGGATGGCAACCATCCGACTTGCATGAAATCGCACAGCGCAAACTCAAGCCGGCCGAAGTCCGCTACCTCGATGAGGCCATCGTCGGTGAATGCCGGCGCTACGCCCCAGCGACATTGCACCCGGCCTGGCGCGCCGATCTCGCCCGCCTCGCACCCACAGCCGATTCGAGCGCACAACCGCCCCTTATGCGGCGGTGGGTCGCGTCGCACACGGTCGACCGACGCGCGGCCGTCGCGGTCGTCCTCAAACTCCTGAATCTTCTCGGCAGGCTCCCAGTGCTGGAAGTGCTCGTGCCGCCGCCAGGTACGCACCGGCACGTGACAACAGCGGTGAGTGATGCTGACGAAAGGGCTCTCGGCAGGGTGCGTGCACTATTGGCCAAAGCCGAAGCCACTGAGTTCGCGGACGAGGCGGAGGCACTTTCGGCCAAGGCCCAAGATCTCATGAGCAGGTACGCGCTGAGTGAAGCGCTGGCCCGTCACGACCGCGGCCGGAAGCCGGCCGCGACCGCGCGACGGATCTGGATCGACAACCCGTACGCCGCCGCCAAGGCGGCGTTGGTGCAAGTGGTGAGTAGGTCCAATCGTTGCCGCGCGGTGTGGGCCGAGCGCCTCGGATTCGTCACTGTCATCGGCTGCGAAACCGATCTCAACCTGGTCGAGCTGCTCAGCACGTCGCTGCTCGTACAAGCCAACCGAGCCATGCTCGGCGCGGGGCGCAACGCAAGTGCGCAAACACGTTCCAGGACGTTTCGCCATTCGTTTCTTGTCGCCTACGCCCAACGCATCGGCGAACGGCTCGAGGGCGCGAGCGCATCGGTTGCCGCGGAGGCCAAAGGGGACGGTCGACTGCTTCCGGTGCTGGCGGCCAATAGCCTGGCGGCCGACGAACTCCTTTGTCGACTGTTCCCGTCGACGCTTCCTCGCGCGGTGTCAGTCTCCGACGGTGCCGGCTGGGGCGCAGGCCGCGCCGCGGCGAACATGGCCGTGTTCGACACGCGCGGTTCGATCGCGGGTTAGGTGGACGACGCCCGGTTCACCCGCGACCAGCTGAAGCGGTTCGCCGGTGCGACACTGCCGGACCTGATATCCGAGCGGGTCCGGCTGCTGTTCGTCGGGATCAACCCGGGCCTGAGAAGCGTTGCCGTGCAAGCCCATTTCGCTCCGCGCGGCAATCGGTTCTGGCCGGCGCTGTTCCGGGCCGGCATCACCGATCATCTGATCGACGCCTCGTCCGGGTTCACGCCCGCCGACCGAGAATATTTGCTGGATCTCGGGATCGGCATCACCAGCCTCGTCGAGCGAGCCACCGCGGGTGCGGACGAGCTCACCGTCGCCGAATTCGTCGCAGGCAGAAGCAGACTGGACAACACGGTTCGCGAGTACTCCCCACGGGTCGTCGCGGTCCTGGGGGTCACCGCCTACCGCGACGCCTTCGGCGACCGCCTGGCGAAGCAGGGCATTCAGGTGTCGCCCTACCCCGCCGCCGAGCTGTGGGTGCTGCCGAATCCGAGCGGGCGCAACGCCCACGCGTCGTTGTCCGGCCTGGCGGCCGCCTACGGCGAGGTCGCCCGGGCCGCCGGCATCCCTACACGCTCGGCCGGCCGGTAGCCAGCACCGCCTCGGCGATCGCGTCGGCCAGCGGATCGATCTCGCGCGCGCCCAAATCCGCGACCGTGACGCGGATTCCTGGCGCGGTGCGAATCCGGAACCGCGCCCCCGGCGCCGCGGCCCAACCCGCGCCGAGCAGCCGGGTGATCGCGACCGTCTCGTCGGGCACCGGGACCCACACGTTGAGCCCCGAGCGCCCGTGGGCCGCGACGCCGCGCTCGGCTAGCGCCGCGCGCAGTCGCGTCCGGTTGTCGGCGTATTGCCTCTCGGCCTCGCCGACGAGGCGCGCTGCCGCCTCGTCGGACCACAGGCTCACGGCGAGATCCTGCAGCAGGTGGCTCACCCAGCCCGGGCCGAGGCGCAGGCGGCCGTGCACGCGCTCGACGGTGCGGCGGTCCCCGGCGAGGACGGCGACCCGCAGGTCCGGACCGTAGGCCTTGGACGCCGAGCGCACGAACGCCCAGTGGCCGGTCGATCCGGCCAGCGTGTGCAGTGGCGCCCCGGCGATGCCCGCGCAGTGGTCGTCCTCGACGAGCAGCACGTCGTCGGCGCGGGCGGCCAGCAATTCGCGCAGCGTGTCCGCGCGGTCCGCGAACAGCGCCGCACCGGTCGGGTTGTGCGCGCGGGTGGTGACGACGACGGCCCGGGCGCCGCGTCCGAGCGCCCGGGACAGGTCGGCGACCAGCGGGCCGTCGTCGTCGACCCGCACCGGCTCGGCCGAAAGGCCAAGGGCGGCAAGCAAATCCAGCAGGTTGGCCCATCCCGGGTCCTCCACGGCCACCCGGTCGCCGGGGCGCAGGTGCGCGCTCAGCGCCCGCTCGATGCCGTCGAGCGCGCCGCTGGTCACCGCCAGGTGATCGGCCGGGACGCCGTCCGCGGCGAGCGCGGCGCGGGCGTGGTCGACCAACGCGGGCGACATCGCCGGCTCGCCGTAGAGCAGTGGCCGGGGGCGCGGGACCCGGGCGGAGGCGATCGGGAGCAGCGCCGGGTCGGGGTTGCCGGTCGACAGGTCGCGCACGCCCGCGGGGACGTCGAGCCCCAGCAGCGAGCGGGGTGTCGTCGCGGGGCGGTGCCGCACCCGGGTGCCGCGCCGCCCCGCGGTCTCGACGGCCCCGCGATCGCGCAGCAGGCGGTAGGCCGCGGCGACGGTGTTGGCGTTCACACCGAGCCGGCCCGCCAGGTCGCGGATCGGTGGCAACGCCTCGCCCGGCGCCAGGGAGCCGTGGGAGATGGCCTCCTCCACGTTGGCGGCTATGGATTCCGCGCCCGTCCCCGTATATTGTACTGGCACGAGGATAAGTATGTACTAGGACAAAACTAAAGGCAATCCGTTGGAAACCGCGTACCGCCCCACACCCCGAACCACGCCCACCCGCTACCGCGAGCGCGCCCACTACGACCGCCCCACGGTCCACGCGATCCTGGACGAGGCCCTGATCTGTCACCTGGGCTACCCGGGCGCCGGCGGCCCGGTGGTGTTGCCGACGACCCATGCGCGCCTCGGCGAGACGCTCTACCTGCACGGTTCCACCGGCGGCGGCCCACTGCTCGCCGCCAAAGCGACGCCGGAGGGCCTGCCCGTGTGCGTCACCGTCACCCTGGTCGACGGGCTGGTGCTGGCGCGCTCGGCCATGCACCATTCGGTGAACTTCCGCTCGGTGGTCGTGCTGGGCAACGCGCGGGTGGTCGACGATCCCGCGGAGAAGCTGCGCGCGCTGCGCGGCCTGCTCGATCACATCCGGCCCGGCCGGGCCGACGACTGCCGCAATCCCAACGCGCGCGAACTCGCCGCGACCGGGGTGCTCGCGCTCGACCTGGCCGAGGTCTCGGCCAAGGTGCGCGCCGACGGCCCGGCCGACGATCCCGAGGACCGCGCGTTGCCGCACTGGGCCGGCGTGGTGCCGCTGCGCTTGACCGCCGGAACCCCGGTGCCCGCCGCCGACCTCGATCCCGCTGTCCCGGTGCCGTCGTACCTAGCCTGACGCTGCGCGACGGCCCCGCCGCGCGTCGGTCCACCACGATCCGACCAGCATTACGATGCCGGCCCAGGCGACGCCCAGTAGCCAGCCGGCCAGCACGTCGCTGACGTAGTGCACGCCCAGATAGACCCGCGAGTATCCGACCACCAGCGCCGAGCCGATCGCCACCGTCCAGACGATCACCCGCGCCGCCCACCCGGTGACGAGCCAGCGGGTCGTCATCCAGGCGCAAAGCATCATGATCGTGGCGGCGCCGGTCGCGTGCCCGGAGGGAAAGGAATAGCCGTCCGCGGCGGCCACGGCGAACGGAAGGGGCGGGCGTTCCCGGCCGACCAGGGCCTTGGCGGTGAACAGCACCAGCGCCATCCCGCCGCCTCCCACCGCGGCGAGCAGCACCGGCCGCCACGACCTGCATCGCCACCCGGCAACGGCGGAAATCGACAGGGCAAGCGCGGCAAGGAAGGGGGGATCGCCGGCGGAGGTGAGCACCCGCAGCGTCGTGGTCAGCCACAGATCGCGGTGGGTTGCGAGCCACCGTGCGGTCGGTTGGTCGAGCCCGGCGATGCCGTCGCCCTCGAGCACGTCGTCGAGCACCTCGGTGAAGCCCACCGCCACGGCGCCCACCGCGACGAAGCCCAGGAGCAGCGCGACACCGGCGACCTCGTCCGCGGGCAACCGGCGCGCCAACGGCCATCCCCTCGCGGCGATCTGGTCGCGGGCCCGGGTCAGCGCCCGGCCGATCACCTCGGCGCCGGACACCCGCGCCCAGAGCCGACGCAACTGAGGCCCACGCCGCCCGACCCAGATGGCCGACCCCGCCAGCAGCAGCAGGAACAGCACGGTGCCGGCGCTGAGGACGCCGAAGCCGGGTTGACCCATGCCGACTGGCTACAGCAGGTAGCGGTAGGCCGGCGAGCCGGGCTCGAGGGCCTCGACGTGAATTTCCGTCGCCCGCATCCGCGCCATCAGCCCGTCCAGGCCAGCGGCCGATCCCAGTTCGATCCCGACGAGCGCCTCGCCGGTTTCCCGGTTGTTGCGCTTGACGTACTCGAACAGGGTGATGTCGTCGTTGGGTCCCAGCACCTCGTCGAGGAACCGGCGCAGGGCGCCCGGCTCCTGCGGGAAGTCCACCAGGAAGTAGTGCTTGAGGCCGAGGTGCACCAGCGAGCGCTCCAGCACCTCGCCGTAGCGCGACACGTCGTTGTTGCCGCCCGAGATGAGGCACACCACCGTGGACCCGGGTTCGACGTCAGCCTCCAGCAGGCCCGCGACCGACAGCGCGCCCGCCGGTTCGGCGATGATGCCCTCGTTCTGGTAGAGGTCCAGCATGGCGGTGCACACCGCGCCCTCATCGACCGCGGTGATCGACACCATGTCACCGGCGGCGGCCAGCGCGGCGTAGGTCAGCGTGCCCGCCCGTTTCACCGCGGCGCCGTCGACGAACTGGTCGACGTGCTCCAGCGTCACCGGCTCGCCGGCGGCCAGGGCTGCCATCATGGCCGCGGCCCCGGCGGGCTCGACACCGAGCACCGCGGTGTTGGTGGTCCGTTCGGCCAGGTAGGTGGTGATGCCCGAGATGCAGCCGCCGCCGCCCACCGGGACCACGACCAGGTCGGGCTCCGCGTCGAGTTGGTCGAGCAGCTCCAGGGCGATGGTGCCCTGCCCGGCCATGGTGCGCGGGTCGTCGTAGGGCGGCACCAGCGTGGCGCCGGTGCGCTGGACGTCGTCGAGCGCCGCCTCGGCGGCCAGGTCGTAGGTCGACCCGCCCACGATCAGCTCGATGAAGTCCCCGCCGTGGTAGCGGATCCGGTCGCGCTTCTGCTTGGGCGTCTTGGCCGGCACGTAGACGCGGCCGTGCACCCCGAGCGCGCGGCAGGCGTAGGCGAAGCCCTGGGCGTGGTTGCCCGCCGACGAGCACACGACGCCGGCGGCCAGCTCCTCCTCGGACAGCTGGACCAGCAGGTTGTAGGCGCCGCGCAGCTTGTAGGAGCGCACCACCTGCAGGTCCTCGCGCTTGAGGTAGACCTGCGCGCCGGTGATCGCCGACAGCCGATCAATCGGCTGCAACGGGGTCGGCGTGACCACCGGGGCGATTCGCTGGGCCGCCGCGTCGATGTCGGCCGCGGACAGCGGCGACCTACTCGGGCTCTGACTCAGTTCAGCGGACACCGATCAATGGTCCCATGCCGCCTTCAGCTGACCGGGCTGAGCACGAACACCGGGATCTGGCGGTCGGTCTTTTCCTGGTATTCGGCGTAGTCCGGAAAGGCCTCGACGGCTCGCTCCCACCAGGTGGCCTTCTCGTCGCCGAACACCTCGCGGGCGTCGTAGTCGCGGGTGACGCCGCCGTCCTGCAGCTCGACGCGCGGGTTCTTCTTGATGTTGTGGTACCAGACCGGGTTCTGCGGGGCCCCGCCGAGCGAGGCGACGACGGCGTACTCGCCGTCGTGCTCGACGCGCATGAGCGGGGTTTTGCGGATTTTGCCGGTCTTGGCCCCGACCGTGGTCAGCAGGATGATGGGTTTCCCCTTCATGTCCGCGGCCTCGGTCCCACCGGACGCGGCGTATTTGTCGGCCTGTTCGCGAGACCAATCCCAGGGCGACGGTACGTATTCACCTGTAAGCGGCATGTCACCAACTCTAGGACTTGCACGAATGCCGAGCGCATGCCGATCAGCGGCCGGCGCCCTAGACGGCTTAGAAGGCGGAGGCCTTGTGATCAGCGCCGTTCGGTTGGGTAACGGGCGTAGAACCTGGTTGATTGAGGCGGAACAGGGGACGACCGCAGCGTGCTCCCACATAACCACTCGCTATTCGCGAGAGTCGACCACCACGACACTCGCACAAACGTCACCAGCCTCTTCTACGCTTATAGGCTCCCAACGCGTGGCGCTGCCCACGCGCCAAACCGCCGGCCTCGCAGTATCGCGCTTGGCTCCAACCAACAGGCAAGCCAATGAAAACAGCTTTGGGCCGGAGGGCGCCATGATTAGGCGATAACGAAGGCCAGTGCTGAAATTCAGGGAATCTAACGCGGAAAAAGTGGAAGACAAAGAGCGAATACTGTATTCGAGGATGTCGCTTGGATCAGTCAACGCCAACAACGGCTGATGGACTCGAGAGGACGCCTCCAGGAACCGCTCGTCACCTTGACTCGGGGTAAATAACCATGTTCGGGCCGGCTCTAATAGCTCAATAATGCCCGCCGCCCTGTAGGGTTCGAGCCCAAGCCCAACAACCAGCCCTATAGGAATTGAGGGCGGCCGCAGGACGCCTGCAAAGTAAGGGCTAACTGGATTCGCACACATCGGCCCCTCTAAGCTTGCAGCCGTCGCGCTCCCGGTAAAATCTCCGGGACAATACAGGAAATGTACTTCGAATGGCGCGCTCGGTTCTACCAGGCTTAGCCATTGGACGATGTCGGCGATTACTAATCTCGGCATGCTGCTAACATCGATCGCTACCGATTTAAACGAGCCGCCTGCAACGACCCTGTTCAGCAAAACAAAGGTCTCATCCAATGAAAGCAGCTTCCACTGTTGCGACTCGTACAGCCTAACGTTTTCCTCGTAAATCGGCCCTTGCGTACCCGGATAGACGACAGCAATGCGCTCGTCACCAGCGACGCCAAGCCGACAAAGGTAGCTCGACCGCCTTTCATAGCCGCAACTAGCGACGACAAGCTCGTAGGTCCGGGCCCGATCAAAGACCACATCGACTGGCATCATAGTTCCAGTCCAAGCTGCTCGGCGTCCGAAGAAGTATTCCGATGTCGTAACTTCAAAATCTCCGATAAGGCGACGTCTTTGCCCAACCTCAATGGGTACTCTCGCCGTTCCCTCACGCCCAACAGATAAGCTAACCTAAAACGTTCGCCGACTAGATCTGATAAAATCGCATCGCTTCTCCGATGCCGAACTTGGACGAATGCACCGGCGTAGAGCCCGAGAACAAGAGCATCAAGCACGGACTCAGGTACTTTAGAATCGATTGTGAAACAATTGACTGGATCGGGCCGGAATGGCCCAGTATTTGCCGAATTCATGTACTCCGCTATCGTATTAACTAGCCATACGACGGATGTCTCATTGGGGGACGAGGCCTCTCTCCGCGGTAGTACCCTAAGAAGAGCCTCAAATCGGTTCGCCAACTGGACAATAGCATCGATTTGGAAACCCGGACTAACTGTGTTAGTAGACGAATCATAATAATTCAGCATATGCGAGAATGCAACTTTAATCCAGCGAGGATTTCCTTCAAGGGCCCGCGTAACGGGCGCCGGACCTGTAAATGGCTCGAACGATTTCTTTCTCGATCTTCTGAAGGGTTTTCCATCTCTATAGCCGAGAAGCGCATCTCTAAAAACAAGAAGCGGCATCACTTTACGGATAGTCGCAGACTTCTCGTTGTATGACATCTCCTCAAGCCTGTCGATATCGATTTGGCGGCTTTTCAGCCACGACGCAAAAGTCCGATCACGAGCGATAACGTACGCTAAAAATCCCCTCTGATCGGTGCGAGGGTCAGGACGGCCGCGCGATGTCTGCGTCGGAAGCGCGTCCTCAAGTGATGTCAACTTAAGCCCCCGCGCCCTGAGGCTCTCACCCCATAAGCCACTGGTTAGCGCCTTTATCTCACGATAACCCTGGCCCGATAGATAAACAATTTGAAAGTCGTGGACGGGAATCGCGCCGTGCATATACCGGTCGAAAGGACTCATCGTGACCTTGAGAATTAAGTTGGCCGTGCCACCGCGGACGAAAGCGACTACAGCGCGGTGAACTTCGGGAGGTGCTAGCTCCATCTCGTCGAGAAGCAATGCCCACTGATGATCTCTTTCGCCGCTCATTCGGTTGAAGGCACGGATGCTAAACGCCAATAGAGTCATCGGGTCGGTGGAGGCAAGCGGGTGGCTGGATTCCACCTTCTCAGTCGATATTTTCAGCAATAAGAGATCCAGAGCTTTCAGCAGCCCCTGAAAGCTCGGATTCGCTTCCGGCATGCCCCATGCGGACGCGCATTCGCGGCAAAAATCAACTTCGTTGTCGTGCCCGATGCGTACCGGCATATGCGTCGCGTTCCCGTAAGCATCTTCTTCCGAAGTGCGGTATATTGCGGTTTCTAGGAATGCATAGAGTATTTGAACGGTAAACGCTAACGCCGCTGTTTTCTCACCAGACTGGCGCGCCCAAAGCTCGTCGGCGGGAAGAAAGATGGTTGAGTAATCGACTGACTGCCGGACGGAATCCGCTTCTCGGCCGCTCCAACTCATCAGGCTTGAACCATGAAGCATCCGTAGCAGAGTTGTCTTGCCACTTCCTCGCGGGCCAACTATATACGAATGATCTTTACCTACCAGTGAAGGAAAGTACGATGGCATTACAAATGTCCGAGCGACCTCGATCGGTGACAACCTCTTCGCATTGAACGTGTCAAATGGCGGTGGAGATTGCGCAGTCACCGAGATGCCTTTCTGGACAGCTGAGTCAGACGATCGTACCTATCTCGTTCAAATATAAAGCCGCGGCGTTCTAAGTCATCTTCGAGTGAATCAAAGTCCTGCGGCAGCTGATATGGCAGTTGCGGCACACGTGAAATCAGTTCGCCATAAGGAATGAACTGCCGATTATTTTCGTCCATGATTAGTGCAATATTGGCCCCTACCGTGGCCGAGTCCAGGGCACACCCAAACCCTCCTCGTCCAGGCAAGCCGGAGCCACGGCGCTCTGAAATTGACCATCCGTCTCCATACCCCCACGTAAAACTGTCTACAGTACCGCAAATACTTGCAACACCCGGAAGCCCTTCGGTGGAAACCGATAGTATGTGAAATTGATTCCGCGCAACGGTATTAATTGGCTGCCACAGTTGTGCACCCAGACTTGCGGCACACAGGATGAGCGGGCCGTTGCTGGTAGCACTTACTGCGTTGACTAGCTGCGGGATATGCTTGTGGCCATGTATAACTATCCAGCGCCCGCCTCTCGGATACCTGGAAAAAGTATCTAGTAAGGTGCCACCTCGGAACATGGGGCCATACTCGTCTTGAAGATAATCGCGCATTTGGTGCTCTTGCGGATGATGATGAATTATTGCTACGTTTAACTTTCGCTGCGAAAGACTGGCCACATATTGCTCAACGCCGCGTTCTACCGCTTCAGTGACGGAGCCGCGATCAATATGCTGTTTGTACTCTCTCCACCTTCTGGACGATCTAGCAGCGCCAATCGGATATGAAGGAAATCCGCACGTCGAGTCGAGTATAAGCAGCCGGTGATCTGGCTCCTCTATCGCGCACCATCCGTTGTTCCAGAATTCTGTGTCTACGGCAATGTCACCTGTCGGGAAAGACGGAAGCAGGTTTTTTAACATTGCCCTGGGGTCCACCGCAGCGTCGTGAGTGACCACATCGTGATTACCCGGTGTACTAAGCAGTCGTGCACTCATTTGGTTGGCTATGGCGTTGAGTTGGCGCCAAGCGTAGTTCAATCCACTAACATCAGCTTGGTTAGTAATATCGCCCGGGGCTATCAGATAGTTGCAACGCATTTCATACTGTTCGATTAGGTATCGAAGGTCGCTTAGAGGGTGGCGGTTCCGCCGGGCGACAGGTGGCTCGACTCGGACATGCGTCCACTTACTCCCTTCATCTCCGGCGTGTATATCTGATACAATGGCAAAGCGGAACTCTGTCACCGACGCTCCGTAATGAGACTATTACCGAGGATAATTAGTTCGGAACTATGACCACGAGTGCTAGGCCGACTCGACATATTCGAGTACCGATCGACATCGATAATCTTGAAGTCGCGGTATAATTCACGCACGCTCTCGTGATTCGCATTGGTCACGATAATGTACACGCCACGTTGGTCGAGATTCCGAACAACATGTGCGAGTCGTCGTTGGTCTCGCCAGTCAAATATGAGCGCGTTATAGTCGACGAATCCATTGTGACGGTGACCTGCGACGTATGGTGGGTCAAGGTACACCAGGTCGCCTGCATTGCATTGAGAAGTCGCATCTTCGAAGTCCGCAACTTTGAGCTCGGTATTTTGAAGTCGCTTCGCGCATGCAGCTAGATGATGAAGCGCTGTGATTGTGTTCGTTGACCGTGGTCGTCCGTATGGAACATTAAAATAGCCGGACTTGTTTTCCCGGTATAGCCCATTGAAGCAGAGACGATTGAGATATATAAATCTGGCAGCAGCGTGGGCATCGGATACATAGCTCCTGTTGCGTATTCGATAGTACGTACTTTTATCCGTCGCCCAGGCCGACGCGATCCGATGAACTTGCTTGTGCGCTCGTCGGATCGTTTGATAGGTCTCTATGAGGGGCGCGATCGTGTCTGATAGATATGCGAAATGTCCATCCCCGACATCGAAGAACATAGCGCCCGATCCAAGGAACGGCTCGTAGTAGTCGTTGAACTCGTGCGGGATATATTCGCGGAGATGTCGAACTAGCCACCGCTTTGACCCAGCCCAACGCAGGAACGGCGCCGCTGCCATTTCAGTTGTCTGCCCCATGCCTCCGATTTCCGTCCGATCGCATCGCCCACGGCAGCCTACCGCCGTTGGTCGATGGCTTCGGTTATTTCCGTTCATTCGTTGGAGGATTTCGTCCTGTGTCCGTATAGGCGCAATAGAGGTGAGAGTGGTCGAGGCGAGTCAACATGTCGCGAGGGCGTAGCTTGACCCTGCGGTCGGCTGCCGTGACGGCCACCACCCCGGTATTTGGGTACGTGCGTCTCTCCATCAGCGCTAGGTGACTGCCAGTCGAGCCAGCTCCGCGATGGCGTTGACGCGCCGGATGGCGGTGGCGATCTCGTCGGCGAACTCGCGGCGTCGCTGGGCGAGTTGCGGGTCCCCGAACGCATCCACCAGCTCGCGGTGCCGCGCCAGCCGCAACGCGGTCTTGAACAGCTCCATCGACCGCGACTCGGCGTTGGCGATCCGGCGCTGCAGCTCCCACTGCTTGCCCACCTCGAGGCACTCGGTGAGAAAGACGTCCTCGTCGAACGATTCGTCGTCGTAGGCGGCCAGCCGGTCGGCGACGATGTGGTAGGCGTCCAGGAACGGGCGCAACACCAGGTGCGCCAGCAGCAGGTCGGCCTTTTCCAGCAGCCCGCGCACGTCGGCCGCGGGCGCGGCCTTGCTGGTGTCCTCCACCCGCCCGATCAGGCGCACCTCGTCGGCCAATTCCTTCTCGAACTGGGCCCGCGCGGAGAACAGGAACTCGAACTTCAGCAGCTCGCGCAGGGCCAAGGCCTCGTCGCGAACGGCCGCCGGTGACACCAGCCGGTCCACCGAGTTCTCGGCGGCTTCGATGGCGGCCAGCAACGCGGTCTCGGCGATCGCGCGGTCGACCAGGATGTGGATGGCGGTGTTGCGGTAAAACGCCGCCACCAGGTGCTGGTCGGCGCCGATGCCCCAGACCGGTTCCGTGCCGGCGTCGTAGACGCTGACCACGCCCGAGGCGACGAGCTGGTGCAGGGTCCAGCGGATCGTCGAGCGGTTGGTCAGGTCGGCGGCGCCGGCCACCGTCCAGTTCCGCGCCGCGATGTAGCTCGCCAGCGGACGCACGGTGGCCAGCACCTCGCTGATGGACAACGACCGGTCCGCGCCCAGCAGCGCGAGGCTGACCACCGCGGTGGGGGTGACGGGGGTCGCGCGGTTGATCCGGTGCTCGACGTCCAGTGCGATGCGCTCGATCTCGGTGCCGGTCCCGGGCGCCGCGGTATCCAGGGCGCGCAACTCCTCCAGCCGCTTGCGCAGCGGCAGCGGTTCGCCGAAGTCGAGGTAGGCGCGCCCGAGCCGCTCGCCCTGCTGGCGCGCCAGCCGGACCAGGAACCGGAAGTCCTCCGGCCGCTTGGCCGCACCGTAGGCCTCGGTGGTCATCGCCTCCACCTCGTGCAGCTGGTCGTAGACGATGGAGGTCGGCACCAAATAGACCTCGGGGCCGTCGATTTCGTCGACGGCGTCGCTGATGTAGCGCAGGATGCCGTACACCGGTGGCCGCAGCTTCCCGGTCCGGGTGCGGCCCCCTTCGATCGACCACGTGAGGTTGGCGTGGTTCTGCACCAGCTGGGCGGCGTAGGCGCGCAACACGAACCGGTACACCGGAATGTCCTTGGTCTGACGCCGGATGAAGATCGTGCCGGTGCGCTTGGCCCAGGCGCCCATCGGGAAGAAGTTCAGGTTCGCGCCGCCGAAGGTGAGCGCGGGCGAGAGCCGGTTGGCCTGGATCGATTCGGGCAGCAGCAGGCCGTCCAGGTAGGAGCGGTGCGAAAAGGCAAACGCCAGAGTCGCTTTGCGGTCCAGCTTGCGCAGTTGGGCGATCTGATCCTCGTCGACGAGGATGTCGTAGGCCCGCATCAGCCAGCAACTGAAGCTGCGCCAGGCCCTGACGGCCCGCTCGTCCAGCGAGGGAGCCATCTCGCGCAGGTAGCCGGCGGCCTCGGCGCGCACGTCGTCCCGGTCGCGTCCGAGTTCCTCCGCCAGCTTGGCCAGCCGCTCGTCGTACCACGGCGCCGCCAACAGCTCGACCACCTCGTCGGGGTCGGTCGGCAGCGGCGTCGTCGACTCGTCCACCATTCCGGTGCGCTGCAGCAGCTTTCGCACCCCGGAGCGCCCGATTTCGTGCGCTGACACCGCCGGTCCCCCGCTCACGCCGGCTGCGCCGTCGCGGCTTCGGCCGGCTCGTGGACGTCGGGATGCGGATCAGGAGAATAGAGTTCCTCGATCTCGCCCGCGTACTTCGCCATGATCGGCTTGCGCTTGAGCTTCATCGTGAGCGTGATCTCGTCCCCGCCCGGCTCCCACAGGGTGGGCAGCACCCGGAAGCGCTTGATCTGTTCCACCCGGGACAGTTTGGCGTTGCCCTCGGCCACACCCGCCGCGATCTGCGCGATGACCTCCGGATGCGCGGCCAGCGCCGCCGGCGACGCGTCCGAGAGGCCACGCTGGGCCGCGTACGGTCCGACCGAGTCGGCATCGAAGACCATCAGGGCGGCGTTGTACGGTCGGCCGTCCCCGATCGTGATCATCACGCCGACCATCGGGCAGGCGGCCAGCACGGTGTTCTCAATGTTGGCCGGCGACATGTTCTTTCCGGCCGCGTTGATGATCAACTCCTTCTTGCGGTCGACCACCCGCAGATACCCCTCGGCGTCGACCTCGAAGATGTCACCGGTGTGCAGCCAGCCGTCCTCGTCGATCGCCTCGGCGGTCTTGGCGGGTTCCTTGCGGTAGCCCTTCATCACCAGCGGACCGCGGACCAGAAACTCGCCGTCGTCGGCGATCTTGCCCTCCAGACCGGGCAGCAACTTGCCGACCGTGCCCAGGCGCGCGTCACTCGGATTGCTCACGGTCGCCACGCAACTCAGCTCCGACATGCCCCAGACCTCGGCGATCGGAATGCCGATGCTGAGAAAGAAGGCCAGCGTCTCGATCGGAATCGGCGCCGCACCGGACACCGCCCAGCGCAGTTCCCCGAAGCCGAGCCGCTCCCGCAGCTTCGACAACACCAGCTCGTCGGCCTTGGCCCACTCGGCGGCCAGCTCGTCCGACATCTCCTCGCCGGCCACCAGCGCCGTGGCCCGCCGGGCGGCCACCGACATCGCCCACTGCAACGCCTGCCGCTTGACTTCGTCCGACTCGTGGGCCACGGCGAATTCGATTGCGGCCTTAAGCTTTTCCCACACCCTCGGCACCGCCCCCCACACCGTGGGCCGCACGTCGGGCAGCGCGGCGGCGATGGCGCGCGCGTCCGAGACCACCGTGACCTGGGTGCCGAACACCTCCAGGCCGTACAGCGCCATCACCCGGTCGGCGATGTGAGCCGTCGGGAGGAACGACGTGCCCCGGTCGCCGAACCGGCCCGGCAGGACCGAGTTGAGGGCGAACATCTCGAACAGCAGATTGGCGTGCGTCATCTCCACGCCCTTGGGGTTCCCGGTCGTCCCGGACGTGTAGATCAGCGTGACGACGTCGTCGGGTTGCACCGCCCGCCAGGTGGATTCGAAGTCGAAGTCGTCGCGTGCGGCGGCGTAGAGGTCGTCGACCGAGATGGTGCCCGGCGGCGAGCCGTCGATGCAGACGATGTGCTCGATGGGCGCGCCACTGGCGCGGATGCGGTCGACGTACTGCTCCTCGCAGATCGCGACCTTGGTGCCGGCGTTGTCGAACAGGTAGGTCAGCTGCTCGGCGGGCAGCGTGTTGTAGACCGAAAACGAAACGGCGCCAAGGTGTTGGGCGCCGATCTCGAACGGGTAGAACTCGATCCGGTTGGCCATCATCAGCGACACCGTGTCGCCCGGCCCCACCCCCAGGCCCGCCAGGCCGGCGGCGACCTTGCGCACCTGCTCCGCGAGTTCGCGCCACGTCAGCGTCTGGGTGCCGCCGGGCGTCCGGAGCGCTACGGCATCGGGGTCGATGGACGCGGTGCGCTGGAAGGCCTCACAGAGGGTGGCCGGACCGTCGGTTGTCGTCATTCCGTGAGCGTACGTCCGTGGCCAGTGGCGCGGAACACATCACCGGGCATCGGGTCGCCAGAGCTGCACCGTGCTCGACGCGCCGCCGGGCAATTCGAGCAGTTCGATGGGGGTGCCGTCGGGATCGTGGATGAAGAACATCCGCACGCCGCCGATGTCGACGGGCGGCTCGGCCCGGACGTCGGGGTGGTGGCCGCGAACGGTCTCGTAGGCCGCGTCGAGATCGTCGACCCGGAACGACATGTTGGTGTAACCCAGGTGCGGGCCGCTCGGCGACTCCGGCACCGCGCCCAACGACAGCAGCTCGACCATGGCGGCGCCGATCAGCCCGCCCACCATGCGGCCCTGTTGCGCCGCCCCACCGGTCACCGAGTCCAACCCGGCCCCCGCGAGCTCGACGTCGAACACGACATCCATGCCCAGCACCGCGGTGTAGAACGCCACGGACGCCTCGATGTCGGAGACGCCGATGCAGATGTGCGAGAAGTTCTGCACGGCGATCGGGAGGGTCATCGCTACTCCTCAAGTCGCTAGATCGCGTACGGCACCGACGGCGCGGTGTGAATCCCACAGGTGCAGGCGTCGATCGACGGACACGTGCAGCGCATCCCCCACTCGATGACGGCACGCGCCCGGGCCAGCGACTCCAGCTGCGCGTCGATCTCCGCCAGCTTGGCCTTGGCCAGCGCCCGGCTGGCGGGCCGTCCGGGCGCGTCGTCGGCGAACAGCAACTGGATCTCGTCCAGCGCGAAGCCGGCGGACTTGCACAGGCGGATCACCTCGAGCCGGGCGAGCACCGAATCGTCGTAGCGGCGCTGGCCGCCGAGGCGCGCCGGCGCCGAAACCAGCCCGATCTGCTCGTAGTACCGCAGCGTCGTGGCCGCGACCCCGGCCCGGCGCGCCACCTCCCCGATCGTCAGGCTTGGGGCCATCGCCGCCTCCCGAAAACTCGATGCTTGACTTAGAGCTAACTCTAAGTCGTTGACTGGGGGCATGCACCCTCCAGCGCTCGACGAACTGCGCCACGCCCGCTACGCCCTGCTCCGGTCCTACCGCCGCGACGGCACCCCCGTCGACACCCCGATCTGGTTCGGGCTGGACGGCGACGGCCTGGTGTTCCGCACCAAGGTGGGGCCGAAGACCCGGCGGCTGGCGGCGCGCCGCGACGTCGAACTCGCCGCCTGCGACTACCGGGGCCGCGTGCGCCCGGGCGCGACGACGTTCGCCGGCCGGGCGACGATCCTGTCGGGCGCCGACGCCGAGCGGGCCAACCGCGTCCTGCACCGGCGCTACGGCTGGCAGTGGAACGTCGTCCCGCTGATCAAGGTTCCGGGCGTGACCAACGTCCACCAGGACCTGTGCGTCCGGGAAAAGCTGCGCCGCGCCCGCGACCGCCGCGTCTGGGCCGACAGCGCCATCGTGCGGGTGGACCTGCCATGACCGCCACGAAGGCCGGACTGCCCGAACCCGTCCGCTCCCCCACCGTCCTCGAATGCTGCAGCGCCGCAGCCGGACTCGTCCGCGGCCTGGTGCGGCCCAGACGCCTCGACCGGCGGCTCATCCGCAGCATCGCCGACGCGGGACTGCCCGATCCCCGCGGCACCGTCGCGGTGACCGCGCTGCCCCAGGTGCCGCGCTCGGTGCCGACCGCCGCGATCGTCGAGGGCACGTTCCACCCTGCGCGCGTGGAGAACTCGCTGACGTCGTTCGTCGTCACGCACCCGAAAGCCACGTTCATCGTCGACCCCGCCGTCTGCACCGACGTCGAGCAGCGGGCGATCGCCCAACTGCCCGCGGTGCTGCGCGTCGCGGTGCGACCGCCCGCGGACACCATCCCCACCGCCACCGCTCTGGCGCGGCTGCCCGAAACACCGCGCCTGGATTTCGCATTGCCCACCCACGCGCATTGGGACCACGTGTCGGGGCTGCTGGACCTGCCCCAGCTACCAGTGCTGTTGCACCGCAAGGAAAACGAGTGGATCGGTGGCGGGCCGGTCGCGCCCGTGGGCGGGGTCCGCGATGCCCTGCGCGATCGGCCCCGCACCGAATACGACCTGGACGGCCCGCCGGTGCTGACCTTCACCGGCAGCCACGACCTCTTCGGCGACAACTCCGTCCTGCTGGTGGACCTGGCCGGGCACACCCCGGGCAGCGTCGGGGTGCTCGCGCACACCGGCCGGGGGTGGATCCTGATCGCCGGCGACGCCGCCTGGCACCAGCTGCAGGTCGAGAAGGTCCGCCAAAAGTCAAGCTACCCGGGAGCTTTGGTCGATGTGGATCGCGACGAGACCTTCCGGACGCTGCACCGCCTGCACCTGGCGCGGCACGCGGTGACGATCATCCCGACCCACGACCATCGGGCGGCGACGCAGCAGCTGCCGGCCTAAAGACCCAGGCAGCCCGGGCCCAGCAGCTCCTTGAGGTCGCCCATCAGCGCCGGCGACGGCGTCACCCGCAGCGAGGCGTCCAGCTCCAGCGTGGTGATCCGGTCCCCGCTGATCAGCCGCAGGTGCACCTGCGAGGTTCCGGGGTGGCGGGCCAGCACCTGCTTGAGCGCGCTGACCTTGTCGAAGGTGCACTGTCGCGTCGGCATGCTGACCGCCAGCGGCCGGTCCGGCTGGGCGTTGGAAAAGTCCGGCACCACAAGCTCGTTGGCGATCAGCGCGATCCGGTCGTCGCGGATCGCCACCTTGGCGTTGATCAACACCACGGCGTCGTCGACGATCTCGGCGCCGAAGCTGGAGTACGCGTGCGGGAAGAACATCACCTCGATGCCACCCGTGAGGTCCTCCAATTGCGCCGAGGCCCAGGGCATTCCGTTCTTGTTGACCCGCCGGTTCACCGACGCCAGGATGCCGCCCACGCGCACCTGTGTGTCGTTGGGGACGTCGCCGTCGAGGATCGCCGGGATCGCGGTGTCGACCTGCGCGGTCAGCAGGTGCGCCACCCGGTTGAGCGGATGCCCGGACACGTACAGCCCCAGCATCTCCCGCTCGAGGGCAAGCTTGTGTTTGTCCTCCCACTCGTCGTCGGGCACCTTGATGGTGAACACGGAGTCGGTGGTGCCGGCCTCGCCGCCGCCGAAGAGGTCGAACTGCCCCATCGCCTCGGCCTTCTTGGTGCCCAGCACCGAGTCGACGGCGTCGGTGTGGACCAGGAACAGGCCCTTGCGGGCGTGGCCCAGGGAATCGAACGCGCCGGCCTTGATCAGCGACTCGGTGACCTTCTTGTTGCACGCCGAGACGTCGATCTTGTTGAGGTAGTCCGAGAAATCGGTGAACTTGCCCTTCTCGCCGCGGGTGCTGATCAGCGAGCTCACCACGTTCGCGCCGACGTTGCGCACCGCACCGAGCCCGTAGCGGATGTCGGCGCCCACCGACGCGAAGTTCAGGCCGGACTCGTTGACGTCCGGCGGCAGCACCGTGATGCCCAGCTTGCGGCAGTCGGCCAGGTAGACGGCGGCCTTGTCCTTGTCGTCGCCGACCGACGTCAGCAGGCCGGCCATGTACTCGGCGGCGTAGTTGGCCTTGAGGTAGGCCGTCCAGTAGGACACCAGGCCGTAGCCCGCGGCGTGCGACTTGTTGAACGCATAGTCGGCGAACGGAAGGATGGTGTCCCACAACGCCTTGATGGCGCCGGCGGAGAATCCGTTGGCCTTCATGCCGTCGGAGAAGCCCTCGAACTCCTTCTCCAGCACCTCGCGCTTTTTCTTGCCCATGGCCTTGCGCAGGATGTCGGCTCGGGCCAGCGAGTAGCTGGCCACCTTCTGCGCGATGCGCATGATCTGCTCCTGATACACGATCAGGCCGTAGGTCTCGGCGAGGATCTCGCGCAGCGGCTCCTCGAGCTCAGGGTGGATGGGTTTGATCGCCTGCCGGTTGTTCTTGCGGTCGGCGTAGTCGTTGTGGGCGTTCATGCCCATCGGCCCGGGCCGGTACAGCGCGAGCACCGCGACGATGTCCTCGAACCCGGTCGGTTGCATGCGGCGCAGCAGATCGCGCATGGGCCCGCCGTCGAGCTGGAATACCCCGAGCGTGTCGCCACGGCCCAGCAGCTCGTAGGTGGGCTGATCATCCAGCGGCACGGACTCCAGGTCGAGGTCAATTCCCTTGTTGGCCTTGATGTTCTCGATCGCGTCGCCGATGATCGTCAGGTTGCGCAGGCCCAGGAAGTCCATCTTCAGCAGGCCGATGGCCTCGCACGACGGGTAGTCCCAGCCGGTGATGATGGCCCCGTCCTGCGGGCGCTTCCACAGCGGGATCGCCTCCGTCAGGGGCTCGCTGCTCATGATCACCGCGCAGGCGTGCACGCCCGCGTTGCGGATCAGGCCCTCCAGGCCGCGCGCGGTCTGGTAGATGGTGCGGACGTCCGGATCGGTCTCGATCAGGCCGCGGACCTCGGCGGCCTCCTTGTAGCGCTCGTGGTTCGGGTCGGTGATGCCCGACAGCGGGATGTCCTTGGCCATGATCGCCGGCGGCAGCGCCTTGGTGATCCGGTCGGCGATGGCGAAGCCCGGCTGCCCGTAGTGAATCCGCGCCGAATCCTTCAGCGCCGCTTTGGTTTTGATGGTGCCGAACGTGATCACCTGGGCCACCCGGTCGGAGCCCCACTTGTCGGCGGCGTAGCGCACCATCTCGCCGCGGCGGCGGTCGTCGAAGTCGATGTCGATGTCGGGCATCGACGTGCGCTCGGGGTTGAGGAACCGCTCGAACAGCAGCCCGTGCGGGATCGGGTCGATGTCGGTGATGCCCAGCGCGTAGGCGACCAGGGATCCGGCGGCCGAGCCGCGGCCGGGCCCGACCCGGATGCCCACCGACCGCGCGTAGTTGATGAGGTCGGCGACGATCAGGAAGTACGACGGGAAGCCCTTGTCGCAGATGACCCCGATCTCGTAGGCCGCCCGCTGCGCGTAGCCGTCCGGCGGGCCCGCGGGAAACCGCCGGGCCAGCCCGGCGTCCACCTCGTGGCGCAGCCAGGACGCCTGGTCGTGCCCGTCGGGCACCGGGAAGACCGGCATCCGGTCGCGCGGCGTCCACACCTCGTCGTAGGGCTGGACGCGCTCGGCGATCAACAGGGTCGAGTCGCAGGCGCCGGGCACCTCGTCGTCCCAGATCTGGCGCATCTCGGCGGCCGACTTCAGGTAGTAGCCGTCGCCGTCGAACTTGAACCGGTTGGGGTCCGAGAGCGTCTTGCCCGTCTGCACGCACAACAGCGCCTCGTGGTTGTGGGCGGCGTCGCGGGTCACGTAGTGGCAGTCGTTCGTCGCCAACGGCGGAATGCCCAGCTTGCGGCCGATCTCGAGCAGCCCCTCGCGGACGCGGCGTTCGATGGACAGCCCGTGGTCCATCAGCTCGAGAAAGTAGTTGTCCGGCCCGACGATCTCACGCCACTTGGCGGCCGACTGAAGCGCCTCGCGGTCGTGTCCCAGCCGCAGCCGGGTCTGCACCTCGCCCGACGGGCACCCGGTGGTGATGATGATGCCCTCGGCGTGTTCGGCGATCAGCTCGGCGTCCATCCGCGACCACTTGCTGAGCTGGCCCTCGAAGGACGCGAGCGAGGACAGCCTGAACAGGTTGCGCAGGCCGGTGGCGTTCTCGGCCACCATCGTCAGGTGCGTATAGGAGCCGCTGCCGGAGACGTCGTCGGCCTTCTGGCTGGGATCTCCCCAGGTGACGCGGCGGGTGTCGAAGCGCGAGCCCGGCGCGATGTACGCCTCCACCCCGATGATCGGCTTGATCCCGGCCTTGGTCGCCTCGTTGTAGAACTCGCTGGCCCCAAACATGTTGCCGTGGTCAGTCATCCCGACCGCGGGCATCTGCAGCCGATCGACCTCGGCGAGCATCGGCGCGATCTTCGCGGCACCGTCCAGCATCGAGTACTCGGTGTGGTTGTGCAGGTGCACGAATGACGACTGGTCCATAGGGACGCCAGTGTATGACCGACCACCGACGCTTCCCCGGCGTGTCGCGTCGTGTGTCTTTAACTCCGCTGTTTGTCGGCGGCGGATTTAAGGTGGGCGCTATGACCCAGGCCGCCGGCCCGTTCGCGGGGCCGCCGTGGTCACCGCGAGAGGCCGAGCTGCTCGCGGTGGCGCTGCGCCTGTTGCAGGAGCACGGGTACGACGGGCTGACGGTCGACGCCGTGGCCAGCGAGGCCCGCGCCAGCAAGGCCACGGTATACCGGCGCTGGCCCTCGAAGGCCGAGTTGGTGCTGGCCGCCTTCATCGAGGGCGTCCGCCAGGTCGCGGTGCCGCCCGAAACCGGCACGTTGCGCGGAGACCTGCTGCAAGTCGGGGAGAAGATCTGCCAGCAGGGCCCCCACCTCGCCAGCACCATCCGCGCGGTGCTGGTGGAGGCGTCGCGCCACCCCGCCCTCGGCGACGCGCTGCAGCACCAGTTCCTCGATCAGCGCAAGGCCCTGCTCCGGCATGTGCTGCGCCAGGCCGTCGACCGCGGCGAGATCCCGGAGGACGCAACCGCCGACGAGCTCTGGGACGTGTTGCCCGGCTACCTGATTTACCGCTCGATCATCCCCGGGAAACCGCCCACCCGCCGCACGGTGCAAGCCCTCGTCGACGGCTTCATCCTTCCCGGACTCACCCGGCACCACGGATATCAGGCGAGTTGATGGATGAGGCACAAAGTGTACGGTCACGTCTCTTGTGCAGTACCCATCAGTACCGTAAGGTCATACGCGACGATGGCGCTCGCAGGGGCCGCGTGACCGTGGCGCCCGAGCATCGAAAGGCCGACGGATGAAGGGGATTTCGATCATGTCCCTCGTCAGACGGGGATGGATTCCACTGGTCGCGGTGCTCGTCGTCGCGCTCACGGGATTCGCCATCTACCGGCTGCACGGGATCTTCGGCTCACACTCCAACGTCTCGGCCAACAGCGGCCTGGCCAACGAAATCGTCCCGTTCAACCCCAAGAAGGTGGTCCTGGAGGTCTTCGGCGCGCCGGGCGCCGTGGCGACCATCAACTACCTGGACGTCAACGCTCAACCGCAGCAAGTCAAGAACGCGCCGCTGCCCTGGTCGTACACCATCACCACGACGGAGCCCGCGGTGATCGGCAACGTGGTCGCGCAGGGCACCGGGAACACCCTCGGCTGCCGGATCATCGTCAACGGTGAGGTAAAGGACGAACGCACCGTGAACCAAGTCGACGCCTACACCTTCTGCCTGGATAAGTCGGGATGAGCAACCAACCAGAGATGCGGCCCCGCGTGCCGCATATCATCCGGCGGCTCTCGCTGCCGATCCTGCTGTTCTGGATCGCGCTCGCCGCCATCACCAACATCGCGGTGCCGCAGCTGGAAGAGGTGGGCAAGACCCACAACGTGGCACTGAACTCCCCCGACGCGCCGTCGCTGAAGGCGATCAAGCGCATCGGTCAGAAGTTCCAGGAGTTCAATACCGACAGCCAGGCGATGATCGTCCTGGAGGGCGACAAGCCGCTCGGCGCGGACGCGCACAAGTTCTACGACGCGATGATTCGCAAGCTCGAGCAGGACAAGAAGCACGTCGAGCACGTTCAGGACTTCTGGGGCGACACCCTGACCGCGGCGGGGTCGCAGAGCAACGACGGCAAGGCCGCCTACGTCCAGCTGTTCCTGGCGGGCAATCAGGGCTCGGCGCTGGCCAACGAGGGCGTCGGCGCCGTCCGCGACATCGTCGAGCACATGCAGCCCCCGCCCGGCGTCAAGGTCTACGTGACCGGTGCGGCGCCGCTCATCTCCGATCAGTTCGACGTCGGCAGCAAGGGCACGGCGAAGGTCACCGCGATCACCGTCGGGGTGATCGCCCTGATGTTGCTGTTCGTCTACCGGTCGTTGTTCACGATGCTGCTCGTCCTTTTCACCGTGCTGATCGAAATGTCCGCGGCCCGGGGGATCGTCGCCTTCCTGGGCAACGCCGGGATCATCGGGTTGTCGACGTACGCGACGAACATCCTCACGTTGCTGGTGATCGCCGCCGGCACGGACTACGCGATATTTTTCGTCGGCCGGTATCAGGAGGCGCGCGGGACAGGCGAGGACAAGGAAACCGCCTATCACACGATGTACCGCGGAACGGCCCACATCGTCTTGGGCTCGGGCCTG
Source organism: Mycobacterium sp. NGS34 (assembly GCF_059812845.1). Lineage (NCBI taxonomy): Bacteria > Bacillati > Actinomycetota > Actinomycetes > Mycobacteriales > Mycobacteriaceae > Mycobacterium > Mycobacterium sp. NGS34. The sequence goes on along the minus strand of NZ_JCALDM010000010.1, from coordinate 51,044 downwards.
ACCGTGGCCGGCGCGGTGTTTTGTCTGAGCTTCACTCGGTTGCCCTACTTCCAAAGCCTGGGCATCCCAGCCGCTCTCGGCATCCTCGTCGCGCTCATCGCCTCGCTCACCCTGGGCCCGGCGGTGCTCACCCTGGGCGCCGCCCTGGGCGTCTTCGAGCCGAAACGCGCGATGCGGACCCGCGGTTGGCGACGCATCGGCACCGCCATCGTGCGCTGGCCCGCCCCGGTGCTCACCGCCGCCTGCGCGCTGGCCCTCGTTGGCCTGTTGGCGCTGCCCGGATACAAGACGAGCTACGACACCCGGCCGTATATGCCCGCCAGCGCCCCGGCCAACATCGGTTACACCGCGGCCGAGCGGCACTTCTCCCGCGCCCGGCTGGAGCCCGAATTGCTCATGGTCGAAACGGATCACGACATGCGCAACCCGGCCGACATGCTCATCCTGGACCGGGTGGCCAAGGCGGTCTTCCACGTCCCCGGCATCGCGCAGGTGCAGACCATCACCAGGCCGTTGGGGACCCCGCTCGTGCACAGCTCGCTTGCGTTCGTGATCAGCAATCAGAGCGCCGCCCAACAGGAAAACCTGTCGTACCAACGGGATCGGGCGGACGACCTGCTAAAGCAGGCCGGCGAGCTGGCGAAGACGATCAACATCCTCAAGGAGCAGTACACCCTGCAGCAGCAGCTCGCCGCGGCCACGCACAGCGAGACCCAGAGCTTTCACGACACCGTCGACACGATCCGGGACCTGCGCGACAAGATCGCGAACTTCGACGACTTCTTTCGGCCGATTCGCAGCTATTTCTATTGGGAGAGGCACTGCTTCGACATCCCCGCCTGCTGGGCGATCCGCTCGGTCCTGGACGCGCTCGACGGCGTCGACCAGCTCACGGAGAAGTTCGAAAACCTCACGGCCACTTTGGACAAGCTCGACGCGCTGCAGCCGAAACTGGTGGCGCTGATACCGCCCCAGATCGACAGCCAGGAGACCAACCGCCAACTGGCGCTGGCGAGCCACGCCACCCAGGCCGGCATCAACGCCCAGACGCAGGACGCGATCGACAACGCGACGGCGCTAGGGAAGGCCTTCGACACCGCAAAGAACGACGACAGCTTCTACCTGCCGCCCGAGGTTTTCAACAACCCCGACTTCAAGCGCGGGCTCAAACTGTTCCTGTCCCCCGACGGCGAGGCGGCCCGGATAATCGTCACCCATGATGGCGATCCCGCGACGCCGCAAGGCATCTCGCACATCGACCCGATCGTCAACGCCGCGCACGAGGCCCTGAAGGGCACGCCGATGGCCGACGCGAAAATATATGTCGGCGGCACGGCGGCGACGTACAAGGACATCAAAGAGGGCGCCAACTACGACCTGCTGATCGTGGGATTCGCCGCGCTGGCCCTCATCCTGCTGATCATGCTGATCATCACGCGCAGCCTCGTCGCCGCGCTCGTCATCGTTGGGACGGTGGCCCTTTCGCTGGGCGCCTCGTTCGGGCTGTCGGTGCTGGTGTGGCAGTACCTGTTCGGCATCAAACTGTATTGGGTCGTGCTGGCGCTGGCCGTGATCCTGCTCTTGGCGGTCGGATCCGACTACAACCTGCTGTTGATCTCCCGGTTCAAGGAGGAGATCCACGCCGGCCTCAAAACCGGCATCATCCGCTCGATGGCCGGCTCGGGTTCGGTGGTCACCTCCGCCGGCCTGGTCTTCGCGATCACCATGTGCGCGTTCGTGTTCAGCGGTTTTCAGGTGCTCGGCCAGATCGGGACCACGATCGGCCTCGGGCTGTTGTTCGACACCTTGATCGTGCGTTCCTTCATGACGCCTTCCGTCGCAACGCTTCTTGGGCGCTGGTTCTGGTGGCCCCAACTGGTGCGCCCCCGCCCGGCCAGCACGATGCTGCAGCCCTACGGGTCGCGGGCGGCGGTGCGTCAGCTGCTGCTGTGGGAGGACGACGACACCGCGGTGATGCCTAGCCGTACAGCTCCACAAACTGCCTCAGCGACTTCTCCACGTCTCCCCTGACGGCGCGCGCCGCGGCCGAGCCCACCGGGCCGAACAGCGCGCGCCCGCCCAGCTCCAGACGCAGGCCCAGCGTGGAGCCGCCGCCGGCGGCCCGCACCGAGAGCGTGACGCCGTACTTCGCTCCGCCCTTGCCAGATCCAGACATCGCCACCTGGTGCGGCGGATCCCACCTCGTCACCGTCCAGGTGACCCGGTTGCGCAGGCCCTTGGAACGCGCCACGCCGACGATCTGAGTTCCCTCGCCGATCTCGTCGGGCAGCTCGCTGCGCCACGCCTCGTGCAGCACCAGCCACTCGCCCAATTCCGAGAGGTCCGACACGTGGTCCCACATCTCCTGCGGGGTCATCGGCATGTCGGCGGTCATCTCAACGGCGGCCATGGTTCTCTCCTACGTCAAGCCGCCGCCGGTTTGCAAGGGCAACCGGCGGTGCAAGAATCTCGCAAACCGCCGCCCTTACATTCCGACCGGCGATTTGGCACGAACGGGGAGACGCATGACAAAGGCATGGCTGATGATGGCCGGCGGTTTTCTGCTCTTTTGCGCCGGATTCCCCGCGATGCTCGATTGGTCGCGCTACTGGTGGTGTCTGGCGTTCTACGTCGGTGGGCTCGCCCTGCTCATTGCCGGCAGACGGCAGCACGATTTGCTGGTAGCCGCCCGGGCCGGCCAAGAGCCACCAACACCGGCCGCGGATCCGCCCCCATCGCGTCGCACGCGCGCCGGCGTCCTGGCCTGGTTCGGCGTCGCCTTCGCCATGCTGGTTGCGGTGGCCGGACTGCGCGTGGCCGAGCAGGGCGTGTTGCCCGAGGCCTTGGATCCCGGCACGCCGGCGAGGGCGACGGTCGTCAACTGCGTCCCGCACGGGACCGACGGATACCGCTGCGACGCCAGCTGGACCGTCGGCGGAGCGCCGCAGACCGGCCAGCTGTACCCGCTGGCGAAGTGGGGCGGAAACTGGGTAGCGGACTACAAAAATCCCCCGGCAGTGGGATCGCAGCTGGACGTTCATGTGCGTGGCCGCCGGGCCTACCAACCGCCGAACCTGGCCGTCGATATCTGTTTCATCGCCGGGGGGTTGGCGCTGATCGCGGCGGGTGGCTTCCTGTATTGGTATCTGCGGCGCAGATACAGCAGGCGTTAGCCCCGCGCATTCGCGCTAGTGGCTGGGCCCGCCGCGGAATCGGTTGCCGATCCGGAGCCCGGGCAGCAGCAAGGTGCGCGGCACGAACCTGCCGCCGGTGCTGACGACCTTGGGCACGATGCCCGGCACCACGCTGCGCTTGCCGGCCAGCATCCCGCCGATGGCCGCCTCGGCGACGTCGCGCGGCGAGACCTGCGCCACCGGGATGCTGAACCGCTCGGCGTTGGCGATCTCGGCCCACTCGGTGGGCACCGGGCCCGGACACAGGACGGTGACCGACACCCCCGTCCCGTGCAGCTCCTCGTGGATGGCCTCGGAGAAGGTCTGCACGAAGGCCTTGGTGGCCGAATACACCGCCATGTACGGCAACGGCTGGAACCCGGCGATCGAGGCGATGTTCATCACGGCGCCGGCGCCACGCTCGACCATGCCCGGCAGGGCGGCGTGGGTGAGCTCCATCAGGGCGAGCGCATTGAGAGTGATCTCTTCGCTTTCGCGTTCCAGCGGCAGCTCGTGGAACACCCCGCTGGTGCCGAAACCGGCGCTGTTGCACAGGCCGGCGATCGGCTCGTTGCGCAGCCGGTCCGCGAGCTTCGCGCGGCCCTTGGGGTCGCCGAGGTCCAGCGGCAGGACCTCGACGGCCACGGAGTACTCCTGGCCCACCTCGTTGGCGAGGTCGTCGAGGCGGTCGCGCCGCCGCGCGACCAGCAATAGCGGGAAGTTGCGGCGGGCCAGGCCGCGGGCCAACTCGGCGCCGATGCCGGAGGAGGCGCCGGTGATGACGACGGTGGTGTCGGTGTCGGGTTTCGGAAGGCTCATGGTCTCACCAATGTATCCCTCGGGTCGCGCGGACGAACGTCTCGCTCCGCTTGTCGAAAGGCTCTGCCTCACTGGATGATTCGCCGCCCTTGGCCGCGTCGGAGTCCTTGAACATGGCGAACGCGCGGTTGCGCACTCGGTCCATCACCGCCGGGTTGACGGCGTCGGCGACGGCGGCGAATTGCCCGAACGGCGAGCTCGCCCGCCGGGGCCGGTGCACGATCGCGTCCGCGATCACCCCGGCCGCCTGGTCCGGCGTCAGCGCCGGGAACTTGTCGTACATGGTGGTCGGGCTGATCATCGGCGTGCGCACCAGCGCCATGTGCACGGTGGTGAACTTGACGTCGTCGTTGACGACCTCGGCCTGCAACGCGTCGCACAGGCTGTCGAGGGCGGCCTTGCTGGCGATGTAGGCGCCGAAGCGCGGCGCGCGGGTCTGCACACCGACCGAGGAGACGTTGATGATCTGGCCGAAGCCGCGCTCGCGCATGCCGGGGATGAACTTGAGGATGAGCTGGACCGCGCCGAGGTAGTTCAGTTGCATGGTCCGCTGGTAGTCGTGGATGCGGTCGTAGGACAGCTTGAGCGAGCGCCGAATCGACCGCCCCGCGTTGTTGATGAGGATGTCGACCCCGCCGAGGTCGTCGAGCACCTGGTCGGCCATCGCGGCGATGGCGTCCATGTCGGTCAGGTCGCACGGGTACACGTGGGCGGTGCCGCCGTCGCCCTCGATCTCCGAGGCGACCTTCTCGAGGTTCTCCCGGGTCCGGGCCACCAGCACCACCACGCCGCCCGCCTCCGCGATCCTCTTCGCGGCGGCCGCGCCGATGCCCGACGATCCCCCGGTGATGAGGACGGTGCAGCCCTCCACCGCGTCGCCGAGCGTGCGGCCCTGCACCACGTCCAGCAGGTTCCGTAGGTAGAACGGTCGATATCGCCCGGTCGAGTTGGGGGTGTTGATGATGTTGGAGACCGCCGCGAAGGGCTTTTCCACCAAGTGGGTCAAGTCACCAAGCAGATTCATCGGCTCTCGCTCCTGCGGGGCAATGTGACGTGGGTCATAGAACCAACCTAGGGCATCAACCGGCCGGCAGCGGCAGATTTGCTCACACAGCCATCCAAATCGTGACCATTGGGGAGCAATCGGCTTGTTACACAGGGTAATCCGCGTGTGATCGCACACTAACGGACGGGCAACGCCCAAATGTTCCAATCGGTGTCATGAAAATTCTGGCGCAGTTCCGCAGACCAGAGCCGAACACGATCTACGACAGGATCGGTGGGCACGAGGCCATCGAGGTGGTGGTCGAGGACTTCTACGTTCGCGTCCTCGCCGACAGCCAACTGGCGGGCTTTTTCACCGGGACCAACATGAACCGCCTCAAGGGCAAACAGGTCGAGTTCTTCGCCGCCGCGCTCGGCGGCCCCGAGCCGTACACCGGGGCGCCGATGAAACAGGTGCACCAGGGCCGCGGCATCACGATGCACCACTTCAGCCTGGTGGCCGGGCACCTGGCGGACGCGCTCGCCGCCGCCGGGGTCCCCGCCGCGACCGTAACCGAAATACTCGGCGCCATAGCGCCGCTCGCGCCCGACATCGCGTCATCCGAGACCACCACGGTCTAAGCGCGCCACTCCCCAGCGACCTCGGCGAGCCGCCGACTCAGATACCGGTTCACGCCGGGGTCGGTGGTGAGACCGATGGCTCTGCGGTAGGCGTCCGCCGCCGCCCCGAGCCGCCCCGCCTCGACCAGCAAATGCGCACGCGCCGTCCAGGCCGGCTGGAAGCGCGCCACCGCCGGGTCGGTGATCCCGTCGAGCGCGACCAGCCCCGCCTCCGGCCCGTCGAGCCGGCCGTCGACGACCGCCAGCGAAACCGCCGCACCCAAAGACGGCGCGACGCGCAGCAGCGCCCGATGCAGCTTGCGCAACGCCGCCCAGTCCGCCCGCCCGCCGTGCGCCCGGGCGCAGTGCGTCGACTGGATCGCCGCCTCGTATTGGTACCGCCCGGGCCGGCCGAACGCGTGGGCCCGACGCAGCAGCGCCTCGCCGCGCGCGATCATCGCCAAGTCCCATAGCCGGGTGTCCTGGTCGTCGAGCGGCACGAACACGCCGCGGTCGGTGCGCCGCGCCGGCCGTCGCGACTCGGACAGGCAGATCAGAGCCGCCAGCCCGAGCGCCTCGGGCTCCCCGGGCAACAGGTCGGCCAGCACCAGCGCCAGGTGCAGGGCCTCGGCGGCTAACGACTCGATGAGCGCGGCCTGCGGCTCCAGCTGCCAATCGATCGCCCACGCACCGTAAACGGCCTCCAGCACGGCCGGCAGCCGCTCGTCGAAGTCGTCCGGGACCGCGAACGGGATGCGCGCGTCGCGGATCCGGCGTTTGGCTCGGACCAGCCGTTGGGCCAGCGTCGCGGGTGGCAACGAGAACGCCCGCGCGATCGCCGCCGAGTCGATGCCCAGCACCGTCTGCAGCATCAACGCGGTGCGGCAATTGGCGGCGATCGCGGGATGCGCGCAGACCAGCATCAGCTCCAGGCGACGTTCGGGGATCGCCGCCGGGACCGGGAAATCGCCAGCGATATCCCATGTTTCGAGCAGGGGGCCGGTCTTGTAGTAGGCGTGCGACTTCCACCGGTCGCGCAGCCGGTTGCGCGCCACTGTAAGGACCCAGGCTTCCGGGTTGTCCGGTATCCCCTCGTCCGGCCAGCGGGCGAGCGCGCGCTCCAGCGCGTCACCGATCGCGTCCTCGGCCGCGGCGATGTCGGCACCCGGCGCGGCCAGCACCGCCAGCAACCGGCCGTAGGACGCGCGGACCAGCTCGGCCACCCGGGCCTGGGCCTCATTCAGGGCTGTACCATCCCTTGCCGCTCGCGTAAGTGACTGCAACAGGCCGGATTTCGATCGACCCCCACCCGGCGGCCGGGCACCGCTTCGCCCACGACAGGGCGGCGTCCAGGTCCGGCACATCGATGACGAAGACCCCGCCGAGGCGTTCCTTGGTGTCGGCGAACGGCCCGTCCTGGATCCTCGGCTCGCCGTCGCGCGCGGTGAAGGTGGTCGACGCGACGGCCGATTGCAGGACCTGCGTGCCGATCAGCACGCCGGCAGCGTCGAGATCGTCGGCGTACTTGGCGAACGCCGCCCGCGCGGGCGCCATGTCCTCGGTGGTCAGCCCGAGTTCGCCGCCCTCCTGGTAGTGCATGAGCAGGCAGTACTGCATGATGATGCCCCTTTCTTCACTCTTTCGTCGATGGCTTCACCCCTAATGACGATTGAGGCCACGTCCGATCGACACCACAATGCAATGCATGCCCCGAACATTCGAAGATCTGGTGGCCGAAGCCGACGCGGTCAACGTCGACGGCTGGGACTTCTCCTGGCTCGACGGCCGCGCGACGGAGGAACGGCCGTCGTGGGGCTTCCAGCGGCTGCTGAGCGGCCGCCTCGCGGCGGTGTCGGCCGCGCTGGACATCCACACCGGAGGGGGCGAGGTGCTGGCGGGTGCGGGCCCGTTCCCGCCCACCATGGCGGCCATCGAGACGTGGCCGCCGAACGCGGCGCTGGCGACCAAACGCCTGCATCCGCTCGGCGTGGTGCTCGTGCGGATGCGGGACGAGCCGCCGCTGCCGTTCGCCGACGACGCGTTCGACCTGGTGACCACCCGTCATCCGATCTCGGTGTGGTGGAACGAGATCCTGCGGGTGCTCCGGCCCGGCGGCACCTACTTCGCGCAGCACATCGGGCCCGCCACCATGGGCGAGCTGGTCGAGTACTTCATCGGGCCGCAGCCCGAGAAGTGGGCCGAGTTCCACCCGGACGCGGTGCGCGCGCAGGTGCAGGCAGCCGGCCTGGAGGTGGTGGACCTGCGGATGGAGCGGCTGCGCGCCGAGTTCTTCGACATCGGCGCCGTCGTCTACTTCCTGCGCAAGGTGGTGTGGACGGTGCCGGACTTCACCGTCGAACGCTATCGGGACCGGCTGGCCGAACTGCACGAGCGGATCGAGGCCGAAGGGTCCTTCGTCGCGCACCCGACGCGGGTGCTGGTCGACGTCCGCAAGCCCGGCTGATCAGCCCTCGTCACGCAGCACGTCCAGCGCGTGCTGCAGGTCGGCCGGGTAGGGGCTGACGATCTCGATCCGCCGGCCGTCCGCAGGGTGGGCGAACGCCAGCGAGCGCGCGTGCAGCCATTGCCGTTCCAGCCCAAGCCTTTTCGCGAGTTTCGGGTCGGCGCCGTAGACGAGGTCGCCGCAGCACGGGTGATGCAGGGCGGAAAAGTGCACCCGGATCTGGTGGGTGCGCCCGGTCTCCAGGTGCACGTCGAGCAGGCTGGCGGCGACGTGGGCTTCCAGGGTGTCGTAGTGGGTGAGGCTGTGTCGGCCGTCCTTGGTGACCGCGAACTTCCATTCGCCGCCGCGGTGCCGCCCGATCGGCGCGTCGATCGTCCCGCTGGACGGATCCGGATGCCCCTGCACCAGCGCGTGGTAACGCTTGTCGACGGTGCGCTGCTTGAACGCGCGCTTGAGCACCGTGTAGGCGCGCTCGGACAGCGCCACCACCATCACCCCGGAGGTGCCGACGTCGAGGCGATGCACGATGCCCTGGCGCTCCGGCACGCCGGACGTGGTGATCCGGTAGCCCGCGGCGGCCAGGCCGCCGAGCACCGTGGGCCCGGACCACCCGACCGACGCGTGCGCGGCCACCGCCGCCGGTTTGTCGACCGCGACGATGTCGTCGTCGGAATACAGGATGGTCATGCCCTCGATGTCGACGGGCGTGTTTTCCGGCGGCGCCGGCGCGTCGGGCAGGCGCACGTGCAACCAGGCGCCGCCCGCCAGGCGGTCGGATTTGCCCGCTTGCACCCCGTCGAGTTCCACGCCGCCGTCCTCGGCCAGCGCCGCCGCCGCGGTCCGCGACAGCCCCAGCAGCCGCGACAGCCCGGCGTCGACGCGCATGCCCGCCAGTCCCTCCGGGACGGGCATCGAACGCTCCGTCATCGGTGCTGATCGGCCTTGCGCCGGGCCACGGCCTCGCCGTTGGGCTTCCGGCGGCCCACGGCGTCGAAGTCGTATCCGAAGACCGACAGCACCACCAGCAGGATGGCCCCGCCGACCACCGAGGGGTCGGCGACGTTGAACACCGGCCACCAGCCGACCGACAGAAAGTCCACGACGTGCCCGCGCAGCGGGCCGGGCGACCGGAAGAACCGATCGACCAGGTTGCCCATCGCGCCGCCGAGGATCATGCCGAGCCCGACCGCCCACCACGGCGACACCAGCCGACGACCCATCCAGAAGATGCCGGCCACCACGCCGGTCGCGATCAGCGTCAGGACCCAGGTATATCCGGTGGCCATCGAGAACGCCGCGCCCGAATTGCGCACCAGGGTCCACGTCACGGTGTCGCCGATGATCGACACCGGCTGGCCGGGGGGCAGCAGCCGGACGGCGAGCACCTTGGTCACGATGTCGAGGGTCAGCACCACCGCCGCGACCGACAGCAGCAGGCGCAGCCGCCGTGGCGGCCTGGCGGGTGCGGGTTCGGGCTCGGCCACCTCCCGGGCCGGTCCTGAGGGTTCGTCGGACACGTCACCATCATCCCCCAACCCCAAGGTGCGCGATGATGCCACCGTGGCTTATTCGAAGGGCCGGCTGACCGTCATCGCCACCGGAGGCACGATATCGACCGGCAAGGGCGCCGACGGGGTGCGCCGACCGGCCTACAGCGGCGCCGATCTCACTGCGCCCGTTAGCAAAGGCCTCGACGTCGACGTCGTCGACCTGCTGGCCCTCGACAGCTCCGAGCTGACCCCGGCCGATTGGGACCGCATCGGTGCCGCTGTGCGCGCGGCGATCGACGGCGGGGCCGACGGCGTGGTCGTCACCCACGGCACCGACACCATGGAAGAGAGCGCCCTGTGGCTGGACCTCACCCACGCGGGGGACGTCCCGGTCGTGCTCACCGGCGCCATGCGCAGCGCCGACGCCCCCGACGCCGACGGGCCGGCCAATCTGCGCGACGCGCTGGCGGTCGCGGCGGACCCGGCCGCCCGCGGCCTGGGGGTGCTGGTGTGTTTCGCCGGCCGGGTGCTGCAGCCGTTGGGCTTGCACAAGGTCGCCACCGAGGATCTGAGCGGCTTCGCCGGCGAACTGGTCGGCAGGGTGGAAGGCCGCGGCGTGACGCTGACCGGCCCCAAGACCCGCCCGTTTCTCGGCGATCTCGGGGCCGCGGCCGCGCCCCGGGTCGACATCGTCGCGGCATACCTGGGGAGTGACTCGGTGGCGCTGGACGCCTGCGTGGCCGCCGGCGCGCGGGGCGTCGTGCTGGAGGCGCTGGGTTCGGGCAACGCCGGCGCGGCGGTCGTCGAGGGGGTGCGCCGGCACTGCCGAGACGGTGTGGTCGTCGCGGTGTCCACCCGGGTCCCGGGCGGGCGGGTCGGCGCGAGTTACGGTCCCGGCCACGACATGGCCGCCGCCGGCGCGGTGATGGTGCCGCGGCTGCGCCCGCCGCAGGCGCGGGTGCTGATGATGGCCGCGCTGGCCGCGGGGCTACCCGTCGCCGACGTCGTCGACCGCTGGGGTTAGCAGCGCGTCGGCCTGCAGGCCACCGAGATAGTCGGGCCAGTCCAGGGAGTCGACCGGGTTGGCGCCGGTGAGGTCGTCGGTGTCGGCGGGAAACGTGCGCGCCTGGCCCGGGCCGGAGCCGCGGGTCTCGAAGCGCACCGTCACCACACCGTGGCCAGCGCCCTGCACCCAGCCGTGCCCGAGTTCGCGGTGCGCTATGTCATCTCCGATCCGCCACGGCGACGCCTCCTCAGTCGCCGGCGCGAACATTGCCTCGGTCGCGGTCTCGATGTGCTGCGGGTCGGAGGCCTCCCCCGACAACTCGAGGTCGGGGAACAGCGACTCCTGACGGACGTCGCTCAACCCCGAAAACCCCACGCCGAGAAGGCGAATCGGCCCGATCTCGCGGGGGTCGAGCAGCAGCCGGCGGGCCACCGCGGTGAGCGCGCCGGGCTCGGTGGTCGCGTAGGGCAGCGTCGCCGAGCGGGTCAGCGTGCTCATGTCGGACTTCTTCAGCTTCACCGTGACCGTGCGCGCGCCGCGGCCGTCGCGCAGCAGGCGCTGGTGCGCGTGCTCGGCGATCGGGTCGATCGCGTCGCGCAGTTGCTCGAGGCTGGTCAGGTCGGCGGCGAAGGTCGACTCGGCGCTGATCTGCTTGGCCACCGCACGCTCGGCGACGGGGCGGTCGTCGATGCCGCGGGCCAGGCGGTGCAGCGCCGGCCCGACCGTCGCGCCCAGGATATTGGCCACCTCGGCGTCGGTCAGCGCGGCCAGCTCACCGATGGTCTCGATGCCCAGCCGATTCAGCTTCTCCTCGGCGACCGGGCCGATCCCCCACAGCCGCCGCACCGGCAACCCGCCCAGCAGTGCTTGCTCCTCGGCACGCCGGACCACCCGCACCCCATCGGGTTTGGCCAGTCCGGACGCGATCTTGGCGATCTGCTTGCCCGAGCCCGCCCCGACCGACGCGACCAGGCCGGTCTCGTCGCGAATGCGCCGCCGCAATTCCTCGCAGAACGCCTCGACGTCCTCGGCCGGCGCCCCGGCGAGGTGCGGCGGCTCGCCGAAACCCTCGTCGACGGACAGCTGCTCGACGACCGGTACCAGGCCGCGCGCGGCGTCGAAGACCCGGCGGCTGGCCAGCCCGTAGACCACACCGCGCGGCGGCAGCACCACCGCGGTCACCCCGATCAGCCGGCGCGCCTGATGCATCGGCATGGCCGACCGGGCGCCGAACACGCGGGCCTCGTAACTGGCGCCGGCCACGACGCCCCGCCCACCCAGGCCGCCGACCAGCACCGGCCGCCCCCGCAGGGTCGGTCGGGTGAGTTGTTCGACGGAGGCGAAAAACGCGTCCATGTCCAGGTGCAGCACCCACCGGGACTCCACGCCTTCAAATGCTATTGGTCTACCGTCGTCGGGTATGGCAATGAACCTCGCGCATCGACGGATTTGCAGCTCGGACCGCTGGGCCAAGCAGGTGGAAGACGAGCTGCTGCCGTGGGCGCTGGCCGACGTGGACCTGGGCGACAACACCCTTGAGATCGGACCCGGTTACGGCGCGATTCTGCGGGTGCTGGTCGACAGGACGCCGAAACTGACCTCGGTGGAGATCGACACCCCGATGGCGCAGCGGCTGCAGCGGCTCTACGGCGATCGCGCGCGCATCATCAACGGCGACGGCACCAATACCGGGCTGCCCGACAACGAGTTCAGCTCGGTGGTGTCGTTCACGATGCTGCACCACGTCCCGACCGCCGAGCTGCAGGACCGGTTGTTCGCCGAGGCCTTCCGGGTGCTTCGACCCGGCGGCGTCTTCGCCGGCAGCGACAGCGTCACGTCGCTGCGGTTCCGCCTCCTGCACTTCCGCGACACCTGCAACACGGTGGCACCGGAAACCTTGCCGGATCGCCTGCGGGCGGCGGGTTTTCGCGATGTGCAGGTCGAGGTTCGCGGCGGCCGGCAGCGCTGGCGGGCGGTCAAGGGCGCCTGATGGACGACGCGTCGCCAACGCGATGGGCGCGACTACGCCGCCAATGGGCCGAGCGGCTGGAACCCGGTGAGCAGGCCACCGTGCTGGCCTGGGCGTCGTTCACCCTCACGTTCGCCGGGCTGCGCGGACTCACACATTGGATCCGCGCGGGCCACGGCCCGTCGGGTGGCGGCATGAACCTGGGCGGCAAGCACTTTCACCACTACAACATCGGTATCGGGATGCTGGCGACAGTGGCCGGCGTCGGTCTGCGGGGAACGGAAAAGCAGCGACGACATCCCGCGGCGGCGGTCGCATTCGGTGCCGCGAACGCGATGATTGTCGACGAGCTGGCCCTGCTGCTGGACCTCAAGGACGTCTACTGGGCTCAGGAGGGCCGCGAGAGCGTCGACGTCGCGGTCGGGGTCATCGCCACCGGCGCGACCGTCGTGGCGGGCATGCCGTTCTGGCCGCACGCCCACCGCGCGCTGCGCGACCGCTAGCTATCGAGCCGGGAACGCACAAGGGCGAGACCGGCTACAGACTCCGGCCTCGCCCTATGCCCAGCGTTTCACTTCTTTCCGGGGATCACCTGCGGGTGAAGCGGCTGCTGCTGGACCGGCTGCGGGTGCACGGGCTGCTGCTGAATCGGCTGCGGGTGGATCGGCTGCTGCTGGATCGGGTGCTGCTGGCAGGCAAGGCATTCGATCGGTCCGTGGCCGCCACCCTGCTGAGCGCCACCGCCCTGCTGCTGGCCACCACCCTGCTGCTGGCCACCGCCCTGCTGTTGGCCACCGCCCTGCTGCTGGCCACCCCCCTGCTGCTGACCGCCGCCCTGCGGCTGACCGCCGTCATGGTCCGTCGGCACGGGCACGGGGATGGGCACGGGTACCACCACCGGGGGGATGTTGACCGTCACGTTCGGCGGGGGCGGCGGCGTGCCGGGGTCGGCCGGCGCGGCGGGCGGGGTACCCGGGTCGGCGGGCGCGGCGACGACCGGCGCCGGTGCAGTCCACACGGGCGCGCTGCCACCGCCGACGGGTCCGCTCGGCAGTTGCGCGGCGTCGGGAGGCGTGGCGATGGACGGCGGCGCCGGCGCCACGGGCGGCGGCGCGACCGCGCTGGCCGACTGGGGCGTCACCGCACTGACGCTGGAGTTCGGCACGACGACGGCCGGCTTCTCCTGCTTCGAACCGGTCCCGTCGATGAGCATCATGCCGAGCCCGCCGACCACGCCGAGTCCGGCGATCACAGCCGCGGCGGCCAGGACGGTCGTTGCCCGCGAGCGCGGCTGCTGGGTCACGGTCGTGGGCGCGAAGTCCGCAAAATTCGCGGGCTCCGACAGGGATCCGTCCTCGATCGCCGGGTCACCCAGCGGGCTCGACGCCCACGCCTCGGCGACCGTCAGGTCCTCGTGCGGGATGGCGGCGAAGGTGGCGGACTGGAAGTCTTCGATGGTGCTCATGGTGTGTTCCTTTAACTGTGGTCGCGGCCCCCGTTGGGCCGCCGTCACAGGTAGGAGCAGCGAGCCCCGTCACCTCGGACACATTTTTGGAACTTTTTTTCGGACTTTTTTTCCAGCCCGGTCGGGCTCACGCCTTGGCGATGCTCACCCGCACGCCGTCGCCGATCTCCGAGCCGTCGGCGGGCTCGCCGAACTCGAAGCTGGTGGCCAGGATCTCCCCCGCGATCAGGTCGCGGTGCGTGTGCGCCCAGTCGGCGCGCTCGCCGGGCACCGACATCACCACGCTGATGCGGTCGGACACGTCCAGCCCCGTCGACTTGCGCAGCTCCTGCAGCTCGCGGATCCGGTCCTTGGCCCAACCCTCGGCCTCCAGCTCCGGGGTCACCGTGCCGTCGAGCACGACCAGACCGGAGCCGTCGGGCAGCGCCGCCGTGTAATCGGGGTCGGCGGCCACCAGCCGGGAGCTGTACTCCTCGGCCTGCAGCACAGCCGGGCCCGCCGTCAGGGTGCCATCGGGGTTGACGACGCCCTCGCCGGCCTTGACCGCCTTGATCGCGGCCTGCACGTCCTTGCCCAGCCGCGGCCCGGCCACCCGCGCGTTGACCGTCAGCTCGAACCGGCCGTATGTGTCGATCGCGTCGGTCAGTTCGACCCGCTTGACGTTGAGCTCGTCGGCGATCAGGTCCACAAACGGCTCGAGCCGCTGCGGGTCATCCACGGCCACGGTCAGTTTCGGCAACGGCAGGCGCACCCGCAGCTTCTTGGCCTTACGCAGCGACGACGCCGCCGAGCAGACTTCGCGGACCTGATCCATCGCGGCGACCAGGCCGGGATCGGCGGGCACCGCGTCCGCGTCCGGCCAATCGGTCAGGTGGACCGAGCGGCCGAAGGTCAGGCCTCGCCAGATGATCTCGGTGACCGACGGCAGCAACGGTGCGGCCAGGCGGGCGCTCACCTCCAGCACCGTGTGCAGCGTGTCGATGGCGTCGGCGTCTTCCTCCCAGAACCGCGAACGTGACCGCCGCACATACCAATTCGTCAGCGCCTCGGTGAACTGGCGCAGCTGCTCGCAGGCCCCCGAGATGTCACAGACGTCCATCGACTCGGTGAGGTCGTCGCGCAGCTCCGCCAGCTTGGCCAGGATGTAGCGGTCCAGCACGTTGGCCGAATCCGTTCGCCAATTACCGACTTTCGGCGCGTAGAGGGCCAGGAAGCTGTACGCGTTCCACAATGGCAGCAGCACCTGGCGCACGCCTTCGCGGATGCCCTGCTCGGTGACGATCAGGTTGCCCCCGCGCAAGATCGGCGAGGCCATCAGGAACCACCGCATCGCATCCGAGCCGTCGCGGTCGAACACCTCGGAAACGTCGGGGTAGTTGCGCAGCGACTTGCTCATCTTCTGCCCGTCGGAACCCAGCACAATCCCGTGCGCCACACAGGTTTTGAACGCGGGACGATCGAACAGCGCGGTGGCCAGCACGTGCAGGGTGTAGAACCAGCCGCGCGTCTGCCCGATGTATTCGACGATGAAGTCGCCCGGATAGTGGCCGTCAAACCAGTCGCGGTTCTCGAACGGGTAGTGCACCTGGGCATACGGCATCGAGCCCGAGTCGAACCACACGTCGAGCACGTCGGGGATGCGCCGCATCGTGCTGCGGCCCGTGGGGTCGTCGGGGTTGGGCCGGGTCAGCTCGTCGATGTAGGGCCGGTGCAGGTTGGTGGGCCGCACCCCGAAGTCGCGCTCCAGCTCGTCGAGGCTGCCGTACACGTCGATGCGGGGGTAGGCCGGGTCGTCGGACTTCCACACCGGAATCGGGCTGCCCCAGTAGCGGTTTCGGGAGATCGACCAGTCGCGCGCGCCCTGCAGCCACTTGCCGAACTGGCCGTCCTTGACGTGTTCGGGGTACCAGGTGATCTGCTGGTTCAGTTCCACCATGCGGTCGCGGAATTCGGTGACCGCGACGAACCACGACGACACCGCCCGATAGATCAGCGGGTTGCGGCAGCGCCAGCAGTGCGGATACGGGTGTTCGTAGGTCTCGTGGCGGACCAGCACCGCGCCGTTGGCCGCCACCGGGCCGCTGCCGTTCTTCAGGTCGCGGATGATGTTCGGGTTGGCGTCAAAAACGCGCTGCCCCTGGTAATCCGGGACCGTGGAGTCGAAGCGGCCCTTGGAGTCGACCGGGGTGGCCGGGGCGATGCCGGCCGCGTCGCAGACGGTCATGTCGTCCTCGCCGTAGGCCGGCGCCATGTGCACGATCCCGGTGCCGTCCTCGGTGGTGACGAAGTCACCGCGAAGCACCTGAAAAGCGTTGGCCGTGTCCATGAAGTAGGGGAACGGCGGAACATACCGCGTGCCCAGCAGGTCCGCGCCCCGGTACGTGCCCAGCGCCTCGGGCTCTTCGCCCAGCTCGCGGGCATACGCGGCCAGCCTCGCCCCGGCCAGCACGAAACGGCGCTCCCCCACCCGCACCTGCACGTACTCGACGTCCGGGTTGACGGCCACCGCCAGGTTCGACGGCAGGGTCCACGGCGTCGTCGTCCACACCAGCAGGAAGGCGCCGTCCAGCTCGCCGCCGACCACCTTGAAGCCCACGGTCAGAGCCGGGTCCTGGCGACTCTGGTAGACGTCGTCGTCCATCCGCAATTCGTGGTTGGACAACGGGGTTTCGTCGCGCCAGCAGTAGGGCAACACCCGATAGCCCTCGTAGGCCAGGCCCTTGTCCCACAGCTGTTTGAACGCCCAGATCACCGACTCCATGTAGCTGGGATCCAGCGTCTTGTAGTCATTGTCGAAGTCGACCCAGCGAGCCTGGCGCGTCACATACGCCCGCCACTCGTCGGTGTAGCGCAGCACCGATTCGCGGCACGCTTCGTTGAACGCGGCGATCCCCATGTCGTCGATCTGGGACTTGTCGTTGATGCCGAGCTGGCGTTCGACCTCGAGTTCCGCGGGCAGCCCGTGGGTGTCCCAGCCGAACCGGCGCTCCACCTTGTAGCCGCGCATGGTGCGATACCGCGGCACGATGTCTTTGACATAACCGGTGAGCAGGTGACCGTAGTGGGGCAGCCCGTTGGCGAACGGCGGCCCGTCGTAGAACACGTACTCCGGGGCGCCGTCGCGGCGGGCGATGCTGGCCCGGAAGGTGTCGTCGCGGGCCCAGTAGTCGAGAACCTCGCCTTCGAGCGCCGGGAAATCGGGCGCCCCGCCGGCCGGCTTCGGGTACGCCTTGACGTCCGCGTTCTCGGTCACGATCTGTGTCGTCTCCTGTGGCCTCGATACTCAGGCCGGGGACGACGACGCGCAAGGTGCGCGAGCGCCGCGGTACCACCCCGCTTGCCGCGCTCTCACGCGACCGCTCGATGAGGGCTGTGACGGGCCTACCCGTTCGGTTCTACTGGGCCTGCCGGCCGTTCTTCCGAAGGCTCCCCGGTGATCGCCGGATCGATGCCAGTGGCTCGATTCTACTCAAACCCCGCGCTCCAAGGGGCTACCTGGCCTCAGGGCAGGCCTGCGGCCGGGTAGCCCCTTGGAGCAAATAGAGCACCATCAGGCCCGGACTTCCAGCACACCCACCCGCCACAGCGCGGCGTACACGTGACGCACGCCGATGGCCAGGAAGTGGGCGGCGCCGTCCACCAGCGGATCGCTGATGACGACGGTCGTGCCCTTCTTGGGGGCGGGGGCGGGCGCGGGGGCCGGGGTCGTGTCGCGCACCACGGTCAGCTTGGGCGCGACGGTTACCACTTCGTCGTGCAGAACTGCGGTCATGATCGTCTCCTCGGAATCCAAACGAGCGGATGGAGTCAAAACAAGAGCTTTGATTGGACTGACGTGTCCCATCCCGTTGGGGTTCCGATCCGAGAACGCTTGGCCGGTAAGCCTATTAGCGTTGCGGCGACTCAGCCGAGAAGCGCCGGAGGTCGGATCGGGACGGAACACAGCCCGGACTTCGACCCGGACTATCGCTGGAACTCATGCGTCCCTCACCTCCTCGACGGTCACGACGCGCGTGCGGTTGCCCGCGCGATCCACGCGCACCAAAAGGAGTACAGGAACCGGCCAATGCCGGAGATCCGCACCCCTCTCGTCAGAGCTTTGGCACTACACGACGTGTCCGATTCCTCGGAAGCCACCTGGGCTCAACCCTTAAGCCGGGAGGAGCTGTCCTGACCCGGGGCGTCTTTGGACGTTCGGGGTCAGTGGCCTGTATTCGTGTAGACGCCTCACCTAACGAGGTGCATACGCGACCGATAATGCACGACCGCCACGACACGGTCAATGTGATCTGGTCGGTGTCGCCGAATCTTTATGCAGTCATTACGTGAACGCACAGGCGTTAACAAGCTGCGGGCGCGCTAGCCCCCGGCGCCCCGCGGGCGCAGCCCGTCCAGGACCAGCGCCACCACGAAATCGGCCACCTGAGCAGCGGTGACGTCGTCGTCGGTGCTCAGCCGCCGTTGCGCCAGCTGGCCGACCAGCGCCGCCAGCGTGTACGCCACCATGCGCGGCGGGGCGCTGACCACCTCGCCGCGCTCCTGGGCGGCGACGATGAAGCTTTCGATGTCGTCGATGAACCGCTCATAGATCCCGCCGAGATGTCTTTCGAAGCGCTCGCCCAGCGCGCACGGGTCGCGCAGGAGCAGCTTGACCGTCGCCTTGTCGGACTCGAAGAACTCCAGCGTCGCCCGCACCGCGACCCGAAGCGACTCCTCTCGCCCGACGTCGCGGGCCGGAACCCCCAGCGCCGCAACGACATGGGTGCGCAGCGCGCTCTCCTCGGCCGCCATCAACGCGTGGAACAGCTCGTCCTTGGAGTCGAAGTACCAATAGACCGAGCCGTAGGCCAGGCCGGCCCGCTTGGCGATGTCGGCGATCGTCGTCGCGTGAAACCCCTTGCGCGCGAACACTTCCTTGGCGGCCGACATGATCTGCTCGCGCCGCTGCGACTTGTCCTCGTCGCTGACCGCGCGGCGCCGGCGGGCCGCGCTGGTCACGTATCGACCAGGCCGTCGAGCCGGCCGATGGTGTCGATGAACTCCTCGACCATG
This sequence comes from Mycobacterium sp. NGS34, assembly GCF_059812845.1. Classification (NCBI taxonomy): domain Bacteria; kingdom Bacillati; phylum Actinomycetota; class Actinomycetes; order Mycobacteriales; family Mycobacteriaceae; genus Mycobacterium; species Mycobacterium sp. NGS34. The sequence goes on along the minus strand of NZ_JCALDM010000010.1, from coordinate 32,001 downwards.
TCGAGCACCACCGAGCGGGCGGGGCGGACCCGGTCGAGCGACCCGACCACCTGGCCGACGAAGTACGTCGCCAGCTCGCGCGCCTTTGACTCCGGATTGGTGGCGGCCTGGTTGATGCGCACCTGGGAGCCGGTGACCAGGGCGGTCTGCAGCGGCATGCCGAGCGGATCGGGGGTGTCCGGGCGCGCCCACTCGTCGGTCCAGGCGGTGCGCAGCATCCGCGCCGGTTTGCCGGTCATCGATCGGGAGCGCACCGTGTCCGAGGAGCTGGCCGCCAGGAACTTCTCCTTGACCACGGGAACCGTCTCGGCCTCCTCGGTGGTCAGCCACACCGAGCCGCACCAGACCCCCTCGGCCCCCAGTGCCAGGGCGGCGGCGACCTGGCGGCCGCGCGCGATCCCGCCGGCCGCCAGCACGGGCACCGGTGCCACGGCATCCACCACCTCGGGCACCAGCACCATGGTCGCCACCTCGCCGGTGTGGCCGCCCGCCTCGGTGCCCTGCGCGACGATCAGGTCGACGCCCGCGGCCGCATGCCGCCGCGCGTGCTGCGTGGTGCCGGCCAGCGCGGCCACCACGACGTCCCGGTCGTGGGCGCGCTGGACGAGGTCGGCGGGCGGCGGCCCGAGGGCGCTGGCGATCAGCCGGATGTCGTGCTCGAAGGTCACGTCGAGCAACGGCTCGTAGCCCTTGGGCGAGATGTTGAGGCCGCCGGACGACGCCCTGGGCTCCTCGGCGGGGGCCGCGACGCCGTAGCGGGACAGAATGTCCTCGACGAACGCGCGGTGCTCCTCGGGCAGCAGCTCGCGCGCCTGTTTGGCGTCGATGCCGCCCTGCTCGGCGCCGACGTACTTGGGCGGCAACAGCAGGTCGACGCCGTACGGCTTGCCGCCGGTCTGCTCCTCGATCCAGGTCAGCTCGTTGTGCAGGCGCTCGGGACTGTGCGCGACGGCGCCGAGGATGCCGAGCCCGCCCGCGTTGGTCACCGCGGCGACGACGTCGCGGCAGTGACTGAAGGCGCAGATCGGAAATTCAACGCCGAGCATCTCGGCGGCCCTGGTTCGCATCGCCCGACGCTAAGAGTTACTGACTGATAAGTCAATCGGTTAAGGCGACCGGCCGTCCGGCGGCCAGCTGGACACGCCCTCCTCCAACGGGACCTGGAGGCTGCGCAGGACCGACGAGACCATTCGCCACGCGCCGATGGCGGTGACAAGCTCGATGAGAACCACTGTGTCGCTGTGCAATTCGCGCTCGCACGCGGCCCAGCTCTCGTCGCTTACCGCGCCGTCGCGCACCACGTCGTCGGTGGCCGCCAGCACCGCGCGCTCGGCCGGCCCGAAGCCCTCATACGACCGCCAATCGCGCACGCCGAGCAGGTCGTCGGCGCTCACGCCCAGCCCCGACGCGACCCGCCAGTGCTGCGTCCACTCGTAATCGCACGCGGTGAGCCAGCCGATCCGCATGATGACCAGCTCGCGCAACCGCGGGTCCAGGCTGCCGTGCCAGAGCATGGTGGCCAGCAGGTCGTTGATGCCGCGCGCCAGCGGTGGATGGTTCAGCAGCACCTGGAAGATGCTGAGCTCCGCCATGTAGTCGGGCACCGCGGCCTCGTCGGCGGCGGCCTTGGCCACGTCAAGCGGCAGTCTGGGGACCCGGGCTCGCCCGATGGGTGGGGTCATGGTGTGAGCACTCCGTCCACTGGTGGACACCTCGCGTTCACCGGCAATGGTAGTCAGGAGCCGTCGGACCGACGGAAGCACGGACGAAAAGCCCGGAGCCCCAACACCGCAACGCCCGGCCGCCCGACGAAAACGGCGGTTCCGCCCCAAGGGGCCCCGCGCAGGCGTGTGCGAATGCCGTTGGCGCCCCGAGGGATACCGCGACGACGGCGGCGCCGGGCCGGCTCGTCCCGGTCGCGCCGCCCGGCCGTCGCCAGCGAATGAATTCAAAGCCCCGCCCGCCGTGATCGGCCCGTGATCGGTCCCCGGACGGCGCCCGCGCCGCTCCCCCGACGCCACGCGGCGCCTCGAACCGGGCACGGCAATCACGGCAAAGTATGAATCTCGACACAATTTCGGCAGGACTTAACTTGCAATCTTAAAGATTTCAGCGATTTGCCTGCGGAGTTTCGCAATAGCCCCTACCATGGCGTGATTACGCATCCTCGATGCAGCGCATCGGTGCGTCCAATTTTGGTCTCGGCCTCGGCCCCCGCGGGTCGGGCTGGTTGACGCCGCTCGCCAAGCTCGGCCCCGACAACGCCCCTCGTCGGCGCCGGTCCGGCCTGGTAAACGCCGGAGACCTTGTCGGACAGCGCCTCTGGCGGCGACGCCGGTGCGACGCAATGGGCGAATACCGTCCAAAAAGTATGCGTCTGGCCGGTTCCCCAAGCCCGGTGTCGACCGCCCCTGGCCTGCTCATTGTTAAATTTTTGTACGTTCGCACGATTTTTCCACGCGTGAGAAGCGGAGCCGCTACGCTTCGGATCGCGCCATGTTCTTACGGGTGGGCTTCGATCCGGGGGTCGGTGGGTTTTTTGCGCGTTACGACGGAGTTGCCAGCTCGCGCAAAAAAATTCGACGAGATTTCTCGAAGCCCAGATAAGAGCGAGCAGCAGTGATAGGAACTTGTGGATAGGCAAGGAGAGGTGAAGGACAGTGGATAAGGCAGGCGTGACTCCGGTTGCCGTCATCGGGATGGCATGCCGGCTGCCAGGGGGAATCAACTCACCTGACCTCTTTTGGGAAGCGTTGCTCCGCGGCGACGACCTTGTCAAGGAAATTCCCGCCGAACGCTGGGACGTCGACTACTACTACGACCCCGAGCCGGGCGTGCCGGGCCGGTCCGTCTGCAAGTGGGGCTCGTTCCTGGACAACGTCGGCGACTTCGACCCCGAGTTCTTCGGCATCACCGAAAAAGAAGCCACCGCGATGGATCCCCAGCACCGGTTGCTGATGGAAACCGCGTGGGAGGCCATGGAACATGCCGGCCTCACCAAAGACACCATGGCCGAGGAAACGGGCGTTTTCGTCGGATTGAACTACGGCGACTACCAATTCGTGCACGCCGCCACCGACGCCTTCGACGGACCGTACGGAAACCCCGGCACCATCTCCTGCATGGCCTCCGGGCGGATCGCCTACGCGCTCGGCCTGCACGGTCCCGCGGTCACGATCGACACCGCGTGCTCTTCCGGCCTGTTCGCGATCCACCAGGCCTGCCGCAGCCTCAACGACGGCGAGAGCAACCTCGCGTTCGCCGGTGGCGTCAACGTGATGATGGAGCCGCGCAGGTCCGCGTCCGCCTCGGCAGGAGGCATGCTGTCGGGCACCGGGCACTGCTACGCGTTCGACGTCAAGGCCGACGGCTTCGTCTCCGGCGAGGGCTGCGTGGTGCTGCTGCTCAAGCGGCTGACCGACGCGCAGCGCGACGGCGACCGGATCCTCGGTGTGATCCGCGCCACGGCCGCCAACCAGGACGGCCACACCATGAACATCGCGATGCCGTCCGGCGAGGCGCAGGCCGCGGTCTACCGCGCGGCGCTCGCGGCGGCCGGCGTCGACGCCGGCACCGTCGGCATGGTCGAGGCGCACGGCACGGGCACTTCCGTCGGCGACCCGATCGAATACGGCAGCCTGGCCGAGGTATACGGCATCGGCAACCCCTGCGTGCTCGGCGCCTCGAAGACGAACTTCGGGCACACCCAGGCGGCCGCCGGTGCGCTGGGGATGATGAAGGCGGTTCTCTCCGTCCAGCACGGTGTGGTCCCCAAGAACCTGCACTTCGAGAGCCTGCCCGACGAAATGGCCCGGATTGACACCGGATTGTTTGTGCCGCAAGAGATTACGCCGTGGCCGCTGAGCGGCGACCAGCCGCGGCGCGCGGCGGTGTCGGCGTACGGGATCTCCGGCACCAACGTGCACGCCATTGTCGAGGAGGCTCCCGAGCCCATTTCGCGCAACGGCGCGGCGACCCGCCCGGGCCGCGACGGCACCCTGCTGTTCCCGCTGTCGGCCACCTCGGACGACAGTCTGCGCGAAACCGCCGCCCGGCTGGCGGACTGGGTCGAGGCCCACGTCACCGAGGTGGCGGCGCCGGACCTGGCCTACACGCTCGCCCGCAAGCGCGGGCACCGCTCGGTGCGCACCACCGTGCTGGCCAGCGACACCCCGGAGCTGCTGGCGGCCCTGCGTGACGTCGCCAACGGTGACGCCCTGTTCCAGGAGGTCGTCGGCCAGGAGGAGCGCGGCCCGGTGTGGGTGTTCTCCGGCCAGGGTTCGCAGTGGGCCACCATGGGCACCGACCTGCTGGCCAACGAGCCCGCGTTCGCGGCGGCCATCGCCGAGATCGAGCCGCTGATCGCCCACGAGTCCGGGTTCTCCGTGACCGAGGCGCTGACCGCCCCCGAGAAGGTCACCGGCATCGACCGGGTGCAGCCGACGATCTTCGCGATGCAGGTCGCGCTGGCGGCCACGATGAAGTCCTACGGGGTCACCCCCGGCGCGGTGATCGGCCACTCGATGGGCGAGTCCGCGGCGGCCGTGGTCGCCGGGGCGCTGTCGCTCGAGGACGGGGTGCGGGTCATCTGCCGCCGGTCGCGGCTGATGACCAAGATCGCCGGCTCCGGCGCGATGGCGTCCGTGGAACTGCCTGCCCAGCAAGTGCTTTCGGAGCTGATGGCCCGCGGCGTCAACGACGCCGTGGTGGCCGTCGTCGCCTCGCCGCAGTCCACCGTCATCGGCGGCGCGACCGAGACGGTCCGCGAGCTGGTGGCGGTGTGGGAGCAGCGCGAGGTTATGGCCCGCGAGGTGGCCGTCGACGTGGCGTCGCATTCGCCGCAGGTCGACCCGATCCTCGACGAGCTCTACGACGTGCTGGCCGAGATCGAGCCGCTGACCCCGGAGGTCCCGTACTACTCGGCCACCTCGTTCGACCCGCGCGAGGAGCCCTACTGCGACGCCAACTACTGGGTCGACAACCTGCGCCACACGGTTCGGTTCTCGGCCGCGGTGCAGGCCGCCCTGGAAGACGGCTACCGCGTCTTCGGCGAGCTGTCGCCCCACCCGCTGCTGACCCACGCGGTCGACCAGACCGCCCGCAGCCTGGACATGACGGTGGCCGCGCTCGCCGCGATGCGGCGCGACCAGCCGCTGCCCCACGGCCTGCGCGGCTTGCTGGGCGACCTGTACGCCACCGGCGCCACGGTCGACTTCTCCGTGCTGTACCCGGGCGGGCACCTGGTCGACGCCCCGCTGCCCGCGTGGACGCACCGGTCGCTGCTGCTGAGCCGCGAGGGTCACAGCTCGCGCGCGCTGGCCTCCAGCGTCGCGGTGCACCCGCTGATGGGCCAGCACGTGCGCCTGCCCGAGGAGCCGGAGCGCCACGTCTGGCAGGCCGACATCGGCACGGCGACGCTGCCCTGGCTGGCCGACCACCAGGTGCACGGCACGGCCACGCTGCCCGGTGCGGCCTACTGCGAGATGGCGCTGGCCGCGGCGCGCACCGTCTTCGGTGACGCATCCGAGGTTCGCGACGTCCGCTTCGAACAGATGCTGATGCTCGACGAGGAAACTCAGATCAGCCTCACCGCCACCGCGGAGGCGCCCGGCACGCTCACCTTCGCCGTGGAAACCAACGAGGACGGCGTGCAGGCACGACGCGCGTCGGCCGTGTTGCATGACGTCGACGACGAAGACGTGCCGGCCGCGCAGGACATCGACGAGCTGCTGGAAGCGCACCCGAGCCGGCTGGAGGGCAGCGACCTCCGCGACGCGATGGACCTGTGCGGCATCCAGTACGGCCCGGCCTTCACCGGGCTGGCCGGCGCGCACACCGCCGAGGGAACCGGCACCACGGTGCTGGCCGAGATCGGGCTGCCCAGCGTGATCCGGACGCAGCAGACGAACTACGGGGTGCACCCGGCGCTGCTGGACGCCTGCTTCCAGTCGGTCGCCGCGCACCCCAGCGTCGCGAACGCCAGCCTGGGCGGCCTGCTGTTGCCGCTCGGCGTCCGCCGGCTTCGGGTCCACGGCCCCGTCAGCACCGCCCGCTACTGCTACTCGCGGGTGACCGCGGCGAGCGGCGGAGCCATCGAGGCCGACCTCGACGTGCTGGACAAGCACGGAACCGTCCTGCTGACCGTCCGCGGGCTGCAGATGGGCACCGGCGTCTCGCCCAGCGGCGAGCGGGCCAAGGTGATGGCCGAGCGCCTACTGACCGTGGAATGGCAGCAACGCCAGCTGCCCGAGGCCCCCGCCGCCGAGACCGGCGCGTGGCTGCTGATCAGCACCTCCGACGCCGCCGACCTGGTGGCCACGGCGCTCACCGACGCGATGAAGCTGCACGACGCGGAAGCCAAGACGCTGTCCTGGCCGCAGCAGGCCGACCACCAGGCCATCGCCGGGCGGCTGCGCGACGAGGTCGAAAAGGGCGAATTCGCCGGCGTGGTCGTGGTCACCGAGCCGAAGAACGGCAACCCGGACGACGAAAGCGCCGTGCGTGGCGGTGATTTGGTGCACCACGTGGTGCGCATCGCCCGCGAGCTGCCGGAACTCCAGGGCGAGTCGCCCCGGTTGTTCGTGGTCACCCGCAACGCCCAAAAGGTGTTGTCGGAGGACGTTCCCAACCTCGACCAGGGCGGCCTGCGCGGCCTGCTGCGGGTGATCGGTGCCGAGCACCCGCACCTGCACACCACCCACATCGACGTCGACGAGCAGACCGGCGCCGAGCAGGTGGTGCGCCAGCTGCTGATGACGGGCCCCGGAGAGGACGAGACGGCCTGGCGCAACGACGAGTGGTACAGCGCGCGCCTGTGCCCCACCCCGCTGCGTCCCGAAGAGCGGCTGTCCACCGTCGTCGAGCACGAGACCGCCGGCATGCGCATGCAGATCCGCACGCCGGGTGACCTGCAGACGATGGAGTTCGCCGCGTTCGACCGGGTTCCGCCGGGACCGGGTCAGATCGAGGTGGCGGTCACCGCGTCGAGCATCAACTTCGCCGACGTGCTGAACGCGTTCGGCCGCTACCAGAGCCTCGACAACATCCTGCCCCAGCTGGGCACGGACTTCGCGGGCGTGGTCACGGCCGTCGGACCCGACGTCACCAACCACAAGGTCGGCGACCACGTCGGCGGCATGTCCCCCAACGGCTGCTGGGCCACGTACGTCACCTGCGACGCGCGCCTGGCCACCACGCTGCCCGAGGGGCTCAGCGACGCGCAGGCGGCCGCGGTCACCACCGCGCACGCCACCGCCTGGTACGGGCTGAACGAACTGGCCCGCATCCAGGCCGGCGACAAGGTGCTGATCCACTCCGGCACCGGCGGGGTCGGGCAGGCGGCCATCGCCATCGCCCGCGCCGCGGGGGCCGAGATCTTCGCCACGGCCGGCAGTGAGCAGCGCCGACAGCTGTTGCGGGACATGGGAATCGAGCATGTCTACGACTCGCGCTCCGTCGAGTTCGCCGACGCGATCCGGCGCGACACCGACGGCTACGGCGTGGACATCGTGCTCAACTCGGTGACCGGCGCCGCGCAGCTGGCCGGGATCAAACTGCTCGCGCTGGGTGGGCGGTTCGTCGAGATCGGCAAGCGCGACATCTACGGGGACACCAAGCTGGGTCTCTTCCCGTTCCGTCGCAACCTGGCGTTCTGGGGCGTCGACCTCGGGCTGATGTCCGTGAGCCACCCCAGTCAGGTCAGCCAGGTCCTGAGCACCGTCTACCGGTTGACCGCCGAGGGCGCGCTGCCGATGCCCGAGAGCACGCACTACCCGCTCTCCGAGGCGGCCACCGCGATTCGCGTGATGAGCGCGGCCGAGCACACCGGCAAGCTCATCCTCGACATCCCGCGGGCCGGTAGCAGCAGCGTGGTGTTGCCGCCGGAGCAGGCGCCGGTCTTCCGGCGCGACGGCTCGTACATCATCACGGGTGGCCTCGGTGGCCTCGGGCTGTTCCTGGCCGAGAAGATGGCCGCGGCCGGGGCGGGCCGGATCGTGCTCACCTCGCGTTCCGAGCCCTCGCAGAAGGCGCTTGAAACGATCGAGCTCGTCCGAGCGATAGGTTCTGACGTGACCGTGGAGTGCGGCGACATCGCCCAGGCAGACGTCGCCGCGCGATTGGTGGCCACGGCGACCGCCACGGGCCTGCCGCTGCGGGGCGTGCTGCACGCGGCCGCGGTGGTCGAGGACGCCACCCTGACCAACATCACCGATGAGCTGATCGACCGCGACTGGGCGCCGAAGGTGTACGGCGCGTGGAACCTGCACGAGGCCACCGCATCCGCGGACCTGGACTGGTTCTGCTCGTTCTCGTCGGCGGCGGCCCTGCTGGGCTCGCCGGGTCAGGGTGCCTACGCCGCTGCCAACAGCTGGCTGGACGCCTTCACCCACTGGCGGCGCGCGCAGGGCCTGCCGGCCACGGCGATCGCCTGGGGTGCCTGGGGCGAGATCGGCCGCGGTGCGGACTTCGCCGAGGGCAGCGGCGCCGCGATCGCTCCCGACGAGGGCGCCTACGCGTTCGAGGCGCTGCTGCGCCACGACCGGGCGTACACGGGCTACAGCCCGCTCATCGGGACGCCGTGGATCGCGTCCTTCGCGGAACGCAGCAAGTTCCTCGAGATGTTCAAGTCGGCCGGCGAAAAGCGTTCGGGCTCAAGCAAACTGCGCGCCGAGCTGTCCGACCTGCCGCTCGACGAGTGGCCCACCCGGCTGCGGCGCCTGCTCTCCGAGCAGATCGGCCTGATCCTGCGCCGCAACATCGACGTGGACCACCCGCTTTCCGAGTACGGCCTCGACTCGCTGGGCAATCTCGAATTGCGCACGCACATCGAGGCGCAGACGGGGGTACGCATCACCTCAGCCGACATCACCACGGTGCGCGGCTTGGCGGATCACCTGTTTTCGAAGCTGGCTCCTAAGGAGGACGCTGCGGCACCCGCGTGAGATAGGTCCTACGTCAAAGTCGACTGCACTGCTTAGGCCGGTATTTAAGGAGGGAAACGTGTTCATAGGTGGAGGCTCTGAGCACGACAGCCTGCGAGTGGGCAACGCGTACGACTGGTACCCGGGCGCGGGTTCGGTCGTGACGTGGCAGCCCACGCCCGGCTGCGTCGCGAAGGCTCGGCAGGCGCCGGTGAGTCCGGTGCCGCCCAGCTCCATGCAGGCGGGTCACCTTCGCGGGTTCGTCGAGTTCGGTGAGCGCGGGCTGGATTATTCGCGAGCGATCATGGGGTCCTGGGACGTGCCCGGGCGCTGCGACATCCGCGCGATGACCTACGTCATCAACGCGCACATACGCCGCCACGCGACGTATCACAGCTGGTTCGAGTACACGGACGAGAAAGAGATCGTCCGGCACACGCTGAAGAACCCGCGCGACATCAACTTCGTCGCGAAAGAGTACGGCGTGATGACGGAGCTCGAGTGGCGTGAGCACGTGCTCGCGACGCCCGATCCGCTGCAGTGGGACTGCTTCCGGTTCGGCATCGTCCAGCACGAGGACCGCTTCGCGCTGTATGCGGTCGTCGACCACCTGCACTGCGACCCGATGTTGCTCGCCGGGCTGTACGTCGAGATCCTGATGAACTACACCGCGCTCATCGAGGGCAAGGCGCCGGTCTCGCTGCCGCCGGCGGCCAGCTACGACGACTTCTGCATGCGGGAGCACAACATCGTGTCGGGGATGACGCTGGAGTCCCCGGAGGTGCGCAAGTGGATCGAGTTCGCCGAAGCCAACGGCGGGACCCTGCCCGACTTCCCGCTGCCGCTGGGCGACCAGTCGATTCCCTGCGGCGGTGACACCCACGTGGAGCGGCTGCTGGGTCCGGATCAGACGGCCCAGTTCGAGGCGCTGTGCCGGCAGGCGGGCGCCCGGTTCAGCGGCGGCCTGTTCGCCTGCGCCGCCCTGGCTCACTACGAATTGAGCGGCGCGGAAACGTATTACGGACTCACCCCCACCGACAAGCGGAAGAGCCCGGCGGACTTCATGACGGTGGGCTGGTTCACCGGCGTGGTACCGTTCACCGTTCCCGTCGACCCGAACTCGTTCGAGGAAACGGCCCGCGCCGCGCAGGCCTCCTTCGACGCGAACATGGATCTGGCGAACGTGCCGTTCGACCGCGTGCTGGAATTGGCGCCCTGGCTACGCAAGCACGGACCCCAGTTCACCATGATGAGCTACATGGACGCGGGCCTTCCTCCCCTGTCCGGCATCGTCGCCACCGCCCTGGATGGCGTGAACGCGACCGCGTTCACCGATGGCCGCAGCCCGGCGTACATGTACTCCACGGTGTTCCGGCTGTTCGACGAGGTCTCGATCATGGTGTCCTACCCGAACAACCCGGTAGCCCGCGAATCCGTGATTCGCTACACGGAGGCCTTGAAGTCGGTGTTCGACCGGGTCGTCGCGGGCAAGCTGGCCGAGATGCCCGTTCGCGTAGCCAGGTAAGCTGCGAAGCGCTTCGTCCTCGAGCGAAGTGGAAGGCGAAGCTCCGTCGATGAAGTTTGTCTTGGCGGCCCACGGTACCCGCGGCGACATCGAGCCCGGCGCCACCGTCGGCGTCGAACTGCGGCGCAGGGGCCACGACGTCCGAATGGCGGTGCCGCCCAACCTGGTTGACTTCGTCGAGTCGGCCGGGGTGCCCGCCGTCAGCTACGGGCCGGACACGCGCGAGCAGGTGGAGGCCGTCGCCGACTTCACCCACAACGCCTTGAAGCCCCAGAACCCGGTCGACTTCATGCGCACCTTCAGGTCGCTTTTCGTCGAGGGCTGGGCGGAGATGAGCCGGACGCTCACCTCGCTGGCCGACGGGGCGGACCTGCTGCTGACGGGCCAGACGTACCACGGGGTGGTGGCGAATGTCGCTGAATACCACGACATTCCGGTGGCGGGGCTGCATCACTTCCCGGTGCGGGTCAACGGTCAGATCGGCGTTCCGTTCCTGCCGTCGCCGGCGCCGGCCGTCCGCACCACGCTGTCGGCGGGCTGGTGGCTGTATTCGCGTTTCACCAAGCCCGACGAGGACGCGCAACGCCGCGAGCTGGGTCTGCCGCGCACGACGGTTCCCGCGTGGCAGCGGATGGCCGACAACGGAACGCTCGAAATCCAGGCGTACGACCGGGCGCTCTTCCCGGGGCTCGCGGCGGAATGGGATGGCAAGCGCCCCTTCGTGGGTTCGCTGACCCTGGAGTTGGCCGCGGACACCGACGACGAGGTCGCATCCTGGATCGCGGCGGGAAAGCCGCCGATTTACTTCGGTTTTGGCAGCACGCCGGTCCGGTCCCCCGCCGAGACCGTTGCCATGATCGCCGACGCCTGCGCCGAGTTGGGCGAACGGGCGCTGATCTACTCCGGCGCCGACGGTCCGCAGCCCGCCGCGGACCGCGACCAGGTCAAGCTGGTCGGGCATGTCAACTACTCCACGATCCTGCCCACCTGCCGGGCGGCCGTGCACCACGGCGGGGCGGGCACGACGGCGGCCAGCCTGCGGGCCGGACTCCCGACGCTCATCCTGTGGGACGTGGCCGACCAGTTCATCTGGGCCACTCAGGTCAAACGGCTCAAAGTCGGTTCCGCCAAGAAACTTTCGCGCATTACCCGCAAATCGTTGGTCTCCCAGCTGCGCAAGATCCTGGCGCCGGACTGCGTCGCCCGGGCCCGCGAGATCGCACCGCAGATGTCCAAACCGGCCGTCGGCGTGGTGGCCGCCGCCGACCTGCTGGAGCAGACCGTCCGCGTCGGCGTCTGAATCGCCCGCTAGGGCTGCCGGCTGGCGGCGGCGTCGCGCCCGACGAGCGGGAACGACTTGTACCACTTGCGGTGGTGGGCGGCCCCCATCTCGCGCAGGATTCCCATCGCTGCGAACCAGCCGTGCGTCTTGCGCAACCCCAGGATCATCGCGCGGCTGGAGCCCCAGTGGTACTTCAGGCCGCCGAAGTGGACCTTCGCGGTCCGGCGCCCGAAATGGTGGACGTAGGCCATTTCCGTCGTATACACACCGAATCCGGCTTTCCGTGCCCGCAGCGCCAGGTCGAGATCGAGCCCCCAGCCGTAGCGCCCGAAGGTGTCGAGGTCCATTCCCCCGATGGCGTCCCAGCATTCCCGCGACATCGCCAGCGCCGTCCCCTCGATGGCGGGCACCACCCGATACCGCGGTCGCGGAACGTAACTCGCGGCGTCCGGTATCCCCTCGAGGACCGCGTAGGGGAACCCGATGTTGAACAGCGGCCCCACCATCCCGACGTCCGCGGGCAGGCGCGGGTCGAGCAACGCGGCAACGAAACCCCGGGAGAGCCGGGTGTCGTTGTTGAGCGTCATGGCGTGGGAGTAGCCCTCCGCGAACGCAGTTCGGAATCCGAACTCGCTGCCGCCGGCCCACCCCAGGTTCTTGCCCGGCGTGGCCACGCGTTCGTTGCCGATCTTGGGGTAGTCGCCGCGATTGTCGACGATCAGGTAGTCGGCGCCCTCGCGCTCCAAATCGGCTATCAGCGCGTGTGTGTACTCGTGCTGCCCGTAAACCGGCACGGTGATCAGTAGGGACACCACCGGAGCGTACCCCGGGCCGCGCGACCCCGCGGGGCGTTCCGACATCAGCCGAAAACCTCGCGTCGGGCGGCTTTTTCCAGCAGATCGGCGGCGCCGGCGACGCTCTCGGCGGGCTTCGTCATTCGCGCGGCGACCTCGCGCGCCCGGCTGACGTACGCGGGCGCAAGGACCGCGCGGAGGTCGGTGACCAGCGTTTTGCGGGTGGTGCTGGAGAAGCGACGGGCCGAGCCGACATTCAGCTGCTTTATCTGGGCCGCCCAGATCGGCTGATCGGAGGTGATCCAGAGGATCAGCGTGGGGACGCCCGCGCGCAACCCGGCGGCCGTCGTGCCCGAGCCGCCGTGGTGCACGACGGCGCGGCAGGTCGGAAAGATCGCGGCGTGATTGACCGCCGCGACGACCTTCACATGGTCGAAATCGGGAACGCCGCCGTCGCGCGCCCGCGAGCAGATCAGGGCCCGTTCGCCCAGGTCCGCGCAGGCCCCGCCGATCATGGTGACGAGATCCGCGAGCGACCCGACGGGCATGCTGCCGAACCCGAAATAGATCGGCGGCGTTCCGGCGGTGATCCACGACGCGACCTCGTCGTCGGCGTCGGTCGGCGACTCCATGGTCAACGCACCGACGAACGGCCGCCGGGCACCCCATTCCGCGGCCAGCCCGGGAAAGCAGAGCTCGTCGTACGCCTGGATCTCCAACGCTCGGTGTTGTGACATGCGTTGCGGCGCAGGGCAAGTAGCGTTGGGCAAACCCAAATCCCGGCGCTGCGCGTCCTCGGCGCCCCGGGTGAACCGCCAGTACGCCCAGTCGAGGGTTTTCATCGCCGAGCGCACCAGCGGCGCGGGCAATCGCGCGGGAAACGCCACCTGGCCGTTGGGCCGCATCGGGTAGAAGTGCAACGCGGCCAACGGAATGTCATAGCGCTCAGCCACATTGGCGGCGATTTCCTGATAGAGCTGGCCGGTCAGCAGCAGGTCGACCCCGTCCGCGAGCGGCTTGAGCGCGGCACCCAGCTCCTCGTAGCCCGCCCGGACCGGCTCCATGGCCTCGCGCGCCAACTTGACCGGATTCTGGATCTTCCACGAGTTGTGCAGGAAGTCCTCGTCCAGCTGCTGCTGGGAATCCCGTTGCCCGTAGGCGACGGCGGGCAGCCCGGCCGACTCGACGAAGCCAATCAGGTTGGGCGGCACCGCCACCCGCACGTCGTGCCCGCGGCGCTGCAGCTCCCGGCCGATGGCGGCGCACGGCTCGATATCGCCGCGAGTTCCGTAGCTCGCCAACGCAAACTTCATGACGGAGTCGGGCCCATCAATCCTTGACGAAGTGGTAGACGCGGTAGGAGAACCCCCCGGCGCGGCGCAGGTCCCAGTCCATCACCCCGACGCCGTACCGGATCAGGGAGTTCATGAAGCCGGGCAGGCGGTCGCTGATCTGCTGCTGGGTCCGCTGCGTGTTGGCGTTCAGCCCGCGCTTGGCCTCCGCGTCGACGTCCCGTTCGGAGACCTTCCGCAGCGGCGCGTTGGCCAGCGCCGCCTCCCACTCGGCGACGACGGGCGCGCGGCGGGAATCGGTGTACAGGAAATGCCCGCCGGGCCGCAGCACGCGGGCCACCTCCTCGAGGAAACGAGTGAAGTGGGGGTACTGGTGGGAGGCCTCGACGTTGACCACCGCGTCGAACGAGCCGTCGGGGAAGGGCAGGTTTTCCGCATCGCCCTGCACGAAATCCAGGCCGGGCAGCTGATGGCGTTCCCGGCACTTGTCGATGCTGGCGGGGTTGAGGTCCAGCCCCGTGTAGGAGGCCGGCCCGAGGTTTCGCACGATGTAGGAGGCGCCCCCGCCGGCCCCGCAACTGACCTCCAGCACCTTCTTGCCGGTGAGATCGGTCTGCGCGGCGGTCACGTGATAGAGCTGGATGCAGTACCGGTTGGGTTCGTCGGACGCCGCCAACGGCAGGCCCATCGGCGGATCCTCTTCGTAGCCGAAGTTGAAGAAGACGACGTCGTCGCCGACCTGGCGGGTGCCAAGGGGCAGAAAGTACTTCGTGGTGAGCTTGCCGACCAGTGGATTGGATTGCAGGCGGTATTTGAGAGCCACGGGGAGAGTGTTGCACGGATCCGCGGCGCTACACGCCGAATAGCCGCCTTGGGGACTCCACGGACCGCAATTGTGGGCCTGACCAGCGTGTTCACCATCAAGATCACAGCAATGTCACGGTCGCCGCGTAGATCTTGATTACCCCACGCGAGTGTGTGCCGGATTGTAGGGTGGGTTGGGTGTCGAGCCGGACTGGCACGGGCGAGGCAGCCAAGCCTGGGGGAATCTTCGACCGCATAGGCGACATCGTCGTGCGGTGGCCCCTGCTTGTCATCGCCGCCTGGATCGGGTTCGCGGTCACCCTGGCGCTGGTCTTTCCCCCGCTGCCGGTGCAGGCAAGCAAACGGGAACCGAAGGCCCTGCCGGACAACGCCCCGACGGTGGTCGTCAACCAGGAGATGGCCAAGGCCTTCGCCATGCCCGGCGCCCCCAAAGCCCCCGGAGACGGCAAGAAGGCCCCGGACGCCGCCGGGGAGGCGGGCGGCGACAATCCGCTGGGCGGCGGCGGGTCCCTGCTGATGATCCTGCTCAGCGACGAGAACGGCATCACACCCGCCGACGAGGCGGTCTACGCCAAGCTGGTGGACAAGCTGCGCCAGGACAAGGCCGACAAGCTGACGGTGCAGGACTTCCTGACCAACCCCCAGATGCGCGAGGTCCTGGCGAGCAAGGACGGCAAGGCGTTCATCCTGCCGATCTCGTTCCCCGGCGCGGGCACCGCGCCGTCGACGATCGCGGCCTACCACCACGTCAAAGAAATCGCCAAAGAGGTCACCGCGGGAACTTCGCTGACGGCCCACGTCAGCGGACCGCTGGCCACGATCGCCGACGCGACCGAAATGGCGCTGGAAGACGCCCATTTCATTGAGATCGGCACCGTGGTCTCGGTGCTGCTCATTCTCTTCATGATCTACCGCAACATCGTCACCATGCTGGTGCCGCTGATCAACATCGGTGCCTCCATCGGAACGTCGCAGGGCGTGCTGTCCGGGCTGAGCGAGATCGGGCTGCCGTTCGCCCTGCAGACCCTCGTGCTGATGACCGCGGTGATGGTCGGGGCGGGGACGGACTATGCCGTCTTCCTGATCAGCCGATATCACGACTATGTACGAAAGGGCCACACGTCCGACAAATCGGTCAAGATGGCGCTGATGTCGATCGGCAAGGTGATCGCCGCGTCGGCGGCCACCGTCGCGGTCGCGTTCCTCGCGATGGTCTTCACCAAGCTGGAAGTGTTCTCGACTGTCGGTCCGGCGATTTCGATTTCGGTCATCGTCGCATTCCTGTGTGCGGTCACCCTGTTGCCCGCGCTGTTGGTGCTCGCCGGGCGTCGTGGCTGGATCAAGCCCCGGCGCGACCTGACCACCCGGATGTGGCGGATCATGGGGACGCGCGTCGTGCGCCGGCCCCGCATCCACCTGGTCGGAAGCCTCATCGTGCTCATCGGCCTGGCCAGTTGCACGGCCGTGATGCGCTTCAACTACGACGACCTCAAGACGATGCCGGCGTCCGTGGACAGCTCCAAGGGCTATGACGTGATGAATCGCCATTTCCCGGCGAACGCGCTGACGCCCATGGTGCTGTTCATCAAATCGCCATCCCACGACTTGAGGACACCGGCCGCCCTCGCCGACCTGGAGCAGATGGCCGCCCGGGTGAGCCAGCTGCCCGACATCACGATGGTCCGCGGCTTGACCCGGCCCAACGGCGAACCGCTGGAGCAGACCAAGATCTCGTTCCAGGCCGGTGAGGTCGGCAACAAGCTCGATGACGGATCCCGCCAGATCACCGAGCACGGGAGCGACCTGGACCGGCTGGTCAACGGCTCCAACCAGTTGGCCGACGCCCTGGCGATGCTGCGCGATCAGGTCAGTGGCGCCCTGACCAGCCTCGGCCCGGCGGTCTCGGCGCTGACGGCGATGGAGCAGATGGCGGGCGGCGATAGCACCATCGCCGCGCTCGACCAGGGCGCCGCCCTGACCGGGCGGATGAAGACGCTCGGCGACAACCTCAACATGTCCACCATGAACACCGAAAACATCGCCGCGTGGGCCGCCCCCATGTTGAACGCCCTGAACAACAGCCCGGATTGCAACGCCGACCCGGGCTGCGTGAGCTCACGTTCGGGGTTGGCCGCGATGGTGCAGGCAAACAACGACGGCACCCTCAACTCGATCAAGATCATGGCCCACAACCTGCAAGCGGCCGGTAAAACACAGACGGTCGGGCAGACGCTGAATACCGCCCAGCAAACGCTGTCGCAGGCCTCTGCGGCCATGAAGACGATCAGGGACCTGCAGTCCACCATGGCCAACGCGCAACAGGGCGCCAACGCGCTGGCCGACGGCAGCCGCGCAATCGCCGGTGGGGTGAAACAACTCGTCGATTCGACCCGACAGATCGGCAGCGGCCTCAACGAGGCGTCGCAGTTCCTGCTGAGCATGAAGCACGACACCGACAACAAGCCGTCGATGTCCGGCTTCAACATCCCGCCGCAGATCCTGACGAGGGACGAGTTCAAGCAGGGCGCCGCGATCTTCCTTTCCCCCGACGGGCACGCGGCGCGGTACCTGATCCAGAGCGGGCTCAACCCGTTCTCCACCGACGCCATGGATCAGATCCCGAAGATCATCAAGGCCGCGCAGTCCGCGCAGCCCAACACCGAACTGTCGGACGCCACGGTGCAGGTGGCGGGCGTGCCGAGCGGGCTTGCCGACACGCGTGACTATTACAACAACGACATCGGCTACATCGTCTTCGCCACGATTATGATCGTGTTCCTGATTCTGGTCGGTTTGCTGCGGGCGGTCGTCGCGCCGCTGTACCTGATCGGCTCGGTGCTGCTGTCCTACCTGTCGGCAATGGGCTTGGGCGTCTTGGTGTTCCAGCTGCTGCTCGGGCAGAACCTGCACTGGAGCCTGCCCGGGCTGTCGTTCATCCTGCTCGTCGCGGTCGGCGCGGACTACAACATGCTGCTCATCTCGCGCATCCGCGACGAGTCCCCGCACGGCGTGCGGGTCGGCGTCATTCGCACCGTCGGTTCGACCGGGGGCGTGATCACCTCGGCCGGCCTGATCTTTGCCGCCTCGATGTTCGGGTTGATGAGCGCCAGCATCTACACCATGGCCGAGGCCGGCTTCATCCTCGGGATGGGCATCCTGATCGACACGTTCCTGGTGCGCTCGATCACGGTGCCGGCCATGGCCGCGCTGATCGGCCAAAAGAACTGGTGGCCTTCACACCTCGGCAAGACCCCCGCCCAGGTTTACGCGGCCCACCAGAAGAAGCAGCACCAGCTCAACCAGCTGACCGACCAGCTGGTGAAGATGAAGGTGATTCCCAGCCCGGCCGCGTTGGGCCCGGCGGCTGCTTCCCCGCCGGCGAACGGGGCCCATGAACCGTGGATTCCCGACGACCTGCTCGTTCGGCTGAAACTCGTTCCGCCCGGACACAAGCCGCGCAGCAAGTCGCGCCGGACCCGGCCGGCCGGCGTTGCCAAGACGCCGCCGGGCGCCACCAAGAACGGGAAACGGTCCAAGCGCCAACGCATTTCCAACCACGCGCTTCCGCTGTTCGACCTCAGCGGCCTGTCCGGTCAACTGACCGACGACCTCCGCGATTCGGCGCCGGACTACGCCCCGGCCCCCAACGGAAACGGCAACGGCAAGCACAAGGGCGACCGCTACCTGGGTCACTCGCTGCCGCTGTTCGGCCAGGACTCCCTGTCGCCGCGACCAATCACCGTCGGCGCCAACGGGAATGGGCATTCGAACGGCAACGGACACGGCGAACAATCAGCCGACGAAGACCTCGGCAATCCGCTGCCGCTGTTCGGGACGAGCGCCCCGTCGCAGCAGGCCGGCAACGGCAACGGGCACGGCAAGTACCCACCGCCCTAGCGTCGGGAATCTGCGAAATCTTCGTCCAAATTGACGTTGGCGCGAAGAAGTGCGAGTGAACTACACGCTGGCGTCGATCTCGGCGTTCAAATAATTCAGCCGTCCAACCGGACGAACTCGTCCTGGCGGTACAGCTCGACGCACTGCGATCGCCTGATCTTGCCGCTGGTGGTGATGGGGATCGAACCCGGTGACACCAGAACGAGGTCCGCCACCTTCAGCCCATGCGACTTCGAAATCGCCGACGTGACTTCGCGTTTGACGCCGCGCAGCTTGTCCGCGGCCTCCTCCTCGGAGCCGCCGCGCTTCTTCATCTCGATGATCGCCACCAGCTTCTCGACGCCCTTGTCGGGCACCGCGATCGCCGCGCAACGTCCCGCGGTGATCTCCTGGATGGTCGCCTCGATGTCGTCGGGGGAATGGTTGCGCCCGTAGACGATCAACAGGTCCTTGATCCGGCCGATGATGAACATCTCGCCGGCGGAGAAGAAGCCCGAGTCACCGGTTCGCAGCCACGGGCCTTCGGGTGTGCCCGGCGACGGCTCGACAATCTTCGCGCCGAAGGTGCGCTCGGTCTCTTCGGGCTTCTGCCAATACCCGGCGGCGACGTTCTCGCCGTGCACCCAGATCTCGCCGACCGTCCCCTCCGGGCACTCGCGACCGGTGTCCGGGTCGACGATGCGGTGCAGCATCGACTTGGGGTCGCCGTAGCTGACCAGCGGTGTGCCGCTTCCGGTTTCACACCGCACCGCCTCGCCGCCGGGCAGCTTCTCGGAATCGAAGTAACCGATCTCGGGCGGATCGCCCACCTGGCGCGTCGACATGTACACCGTGGCCTCCGCCATGCCGTAGCAGGGCCGCAGCGCCCGGGGGTCGAAGTTGAAGGGCGCGAACCGGTCCGTGAATCGCTTGAGGGTGGCCGGCTGCACCCGTTCGCTGCCGTTGAGGATCGTGTGAACGACGCCGAGGTCGTGCCCGACCATGTCCTCGTCGGAGGTCTTGCGCACCGCGAGCTCGTAGGCGAAGTTCGGCCCGGCCGAGATCGAGCAGTCGTTCTGGGCCATCATGTGCAACCAGCGGGCCGGTCGCTGCAAAAAGCCCACCGGGCTGGACAGCACCGTCGGTACACCGGCCAGGATCGGCATGATGATCCCCAGCAGCAGCCCCATGTCGTGGTAGAGCGGCAGCCAGGTCACCACCGTCATGCCGGGGGGCGCCACCCCACCCTCGGGCGCGAAGAAGTCGCTCATGATCTGCTCGAAGTTGGCGAAGACGTTCTTGCTGGAGACCATGACACCCGCGGGCGTGCGGGTGGATCCTGACGTGTACTGCAGGTAGATGAAGTCCGATCCGTCGTTGGCGCCGGGCCGGGGCCGCGGGCCGGTGGGCCGCTGCCGAGTCTCGAGGTCCAGCAAATCGAGTTCGACGATCGTGGGCGCGGATTGCCCCTGCTGCGACTGCACGGACGCGGCGACGTTGTCGATGACCCCGGACGTCGTCAGGACGACGGCGGGCGAGGTGTCGGCCAGCACCGAGATGGTGCGTTCGTCGTGCGCACCGCCATAGGGAACCGAGAGCGGAACCGCGACCAGCCCGGCCTGCAGGGCGCCGAGGAAACCCAGGATGTAATCGAGTCCATTGGGGGCGAGGATGAGCGCCCGATCGCCGGTCGACGCGCCGACCCTCAGCTGTTCGCCCAGGTTGACAACGCGCTTGTACAGCTGCGCCCACGTCAGGGTGTGCGCGACGCCGTCCCAATCCTGCTCGTAGTCAAGGTATGTGAACGCTGCGTCGTTGGGCTGCAGGCTCGCGCGTTCGCGCAGCACAGCGGGTATGGATGACTGAACCACGGACAACACACTACCTTCGTCGAAAGCGTTTCCGGCCCGGAACGGCCAGGTTACAACCGCACGGCCCCGCGGCCGCCCCCGGTCTCCCCCGCGCGCAAAGCGCCCCGCCCCTGCTGGCAAATAAACTACCGTGTACGCGGTGGACAATCGACTCGCACACATGGACCAGGCGTCTTTCCTCGGTCTGCGGGCGCTTGGCTACGGGGCGCACGTCCAGTTCAACTGGATTTACAACCGCCCCGCAAACATTGACGGATTGCGCCGCTTCCACCGAAATCTCGGATACGGGTTGCTGGGGCGGCTGGTCGAGCCGTCGCCGCTGCCGTTCGCGCGCGACCGATGGGTCGTCTCCCGGGGACCCGAGGACATCGAGATCGCCGAAACACCGCGCTCCCGTGCGGATCTGAACGCCTGGCTGCACGAGCGGGCGTGCCTGCCCCTGGATCCCGAATGCGGGCCCGGCTGGCATGTCGGGGTCCTCCCCCTCGACGACGGGGGGACCGCGGTCTGCCTGACGACGTCGCACACCCTCGTCGACGGGCTCGGGATCCTGCAGGCGATCTCCGACGCGGCGGCCGGGCGAACCCGCCACCTGGGCTATCCCCGGCCCGGTTCGCGCGGCCGCGGGCGCGCGGCGCTACGCGACGCCCGGCAAACGATCGCGTCGGCCCCGGAGCTGGCGCGAGCGGTGGCGGCCACGGTGCGCATCGCACGGCACCGGCGCAAGGACGTCGTCGCCTCGATGACATCCGCACCGCCGTCGCCGCGCCGGGCCGCCCACGATCGGCCCGTCGTGGTGCCGTACCTGACGGCCTATGTCGACGTGGCGCGCTGGGATGCGTGCGCGAAAGGCATTGGCGGGAACAGCTTCACGCTGCTGGCGGGATTCGCGGGCCGGCTCGGCGCGCGGATGGGCCGCACCTGCGACGACGGAACGGTCACGCTGGCGTTCCCCGTCAGCGACCGCACCGAGGACGACACCCGGGGCAATGCGGTGGTGTTCCCCACCGTTTCCGTGGACCCGGCACACCTGTCCTCCGATCTCGGGGAGGTCCGTCTCAAGTTCAAGCAGGCGTTCGCCGACCTGACGGAGATCACCGAGGAGCTGCTGGGGCCGCTGCCGCTCGCGGCGCTGGCTCCCAAATGGGCCGCGCGCCGCGCGGCGGGAATGGGATTGGGCGCCGCCAGCCTTCCCGTCGGCTGCTCCAACGTCGGGGACCTGCCCCCGGCGACGAACCGCCCGGACGGGACCGACGCCGACTACGCCTGCGGGAGGCTGATCGAACCGGGCATCAACCGGCGCGCGCTCGAGCGCATGGGTGGCCAGCTGTTCGTCGCGTCGGGGCGGGTCCACGGAAAAATCTTCCTCGCGGTCAACGCCTACCTCGCCGGTCGGACGAACTCCCAAGCCGCGCTGCGCGAGGACGTCTCACGCACGTTCGACGAATTCGGCCTCACCGCGGAAATCCACGGCTAGCGCCCGCGCGCGGGGGAACTCGCGAAAAGTGGCCTGCGCCAAGGTCTTCAGATGGTGCGCCCGCTGCGGCCCGAAGGCCGCGATCTCCACGACCAGCGCCAGCCACGCGGGAAACCACCACAGCCGCGCCAGGATTCGGATCGAGCGGGGCGACGCCGGATCGACGGCCAGCCAACTCAGAATGCGCAGCTGATCGAGCACGTAGCCGCGGGACGCCATCAGGTGCGTGGTTTCGGTCCCCTTCATGTGGCTGCGCACCGACAGTTCGCGGGGCACAAAGCAAACGGTCGACCGCAGCATCAGGCGCAACCAGAAATCCACGTCGACGAGCTGGTAGATGTCGGTGCGCAGGCCCCCCGCGTCGAGCGCCAGCTGGCGGCGAAACATCACACAGGTCGGTTCGCCCACCCAGTTTTCCTTCGCGCCGCGCAGCGCGACCTGGCGCACCAGCGAGGGCCCGTCGTTGCGTTCGCGCAGGTTGCGGAAGCGTGAGTGCATCTTGCCGTATCGGCGCTGCCACCGCTCGTCGTCGCCCACCACCTGCCGGGGCGCGAACGCGAGCCCGACCGCCGGGTCCTCGAAGCACCGCGCCAGCGTCGCCAGGGCGCCGGGCAGCAGCCAGTCGTCGCCGTGCACGAACTGGACGCACGTGCCCCGCGCCAGCTCCAGGCATTTGTTGTGGTTCCCGTTGAGGCCGAGGCGGGGTTGGTTCTTGACCAGCCGGTCCCCGGGCCGCAGCAGCGCGGCGGCGACGGCGGCGCCGTCGTCCGACGAGTCGTCGTCAGCCACGATGATCTCGAAGTCGACGCCCTCCTGGTCCAGGACGCTGCGCAGGCAACGCTCGATGGTGGCGCCGTTGTTGTACATCGGCACACACACCGAGACCAGCGGATTCACCGATTTCACGTCATCGGCAACACGCTCAGAGGGCGGCAATACCCTGCATCAAAAATGTGACCCCGGTGCCGCCGAGGATGACCTGAGCGATCTGCGCACGATACGTCCGCAGCCAGTGCTGAATCCGCAGCATCACCGCTTCGGTTTTGGCCGGGACCACCAGGTAGCTCACCAGGGGGATCTCGATCACGGCCAGCACCATGAGGGTGAAGATGATGAATGCGCTGAACTGCGTGGTCATAGACGTCCCGGATGCCATGATGAAGGCCAGCACCACCACGCCTTCGTAGGGCGGAAACGACGTTATGACGCCGACCGCGAACGCCGGCCACAGGGAATCGCCGTCCAGCATGGCGTGCGTGCGGGCCCCCATCCGCGCGAATCGGCTCTGCGGGCGCTCCTCCTCCACGAGGACCGCGGTGTTGCCGCCGCCCACCGCTGCCTGCCCCGCAACGACCCGTGTCGCCGCCTTTGTTCGGGCGATCATGACGGCCAATCCAACCAGCGAGACCACACCAACGGTGATCATGAGACGGGGGCCCTCGAGGATGAAGGTCCCCGACCTGAGCTCCCCGACGGCGGTTACCAGGTTTCGGATCGCTACCAGCGCGACGTCCCGCATCAGCAGCAGCACTGCCACCGAGATAGCAATGCCCGCTGCGATGCCACCCAGCCAGAACGCGGCAAGATTCAGCATGGGTTTCCGCCGGGCCAGCATCACCACGGCGAGCCCCAGCCGCACGGGGTCAATCGCCATTCCCAACCCGGCTACCACCACTATCGCCCACATCAGTTGGGACGCTACCTTGCCGCGGCGTATCTCGTGGCGTTACTGGCGAATTCATTCGTTGAGCGACCGATCGGCGCGCCGACGCCGGCCTGACCAAAGCTACCTGGGACTTCATGTCATCCGAGGAGATGTCGCCCTTGTTGCGCTGCCCCAGATGGTTCAATTAGGGGCCATGGCGGCCATACCCGTGCCCGTTCCGCCATCTCACGGGTATCCGACGCCGGAAATTAGGAGGGCGGCATGAGAGCGCTGATCTGCGGCATCTCAGGCCAGGACGGCGCGTACCTGGCGCGCCTGCTGCTCGACAAGGGCTACGAGGTGTGGGGCACATCACGCGACGCACAGATCGGCGGATTCGCGAATCTCGCGTGGCTCGGCATCCGGGACCGCGTGCACCTGGAGTCCATGGCAGCGAATGATTTTCGCAGCGTGCTGAACGTGCTGCGCAGAACCGCTCCCCAAGAGGTCTACAACATGGCCGGGCAGAGCTCAGTGGGCCTTTCCTTCGAGCAGCCGGTGGAGACGCTCGAAAGCATCGCCGCGGGGACGCTAAATCTGCTTGAGGCGATACGTTTTCTCGACGAGCCGATCCGCTTCTACAACGCCGGATCTAGTGAGTGCTTCGGGGATACGGGAGGCCGCGCAGCGAAAGAAGACACGCCCTTTCACCCCCGTAGCCCCTATGCGGTGGCGAAGGCGACGGCGCATTGGCTCGTTGCCAATTACCGCGACGCATACGGGCTGCACGCGAGCACCGGCGTGCTGTTCAACCACGAATCCCCCTTGCGCCCTGAACGTTTCGTGACCAAGAAGATCGTCGCGGCGGCGGTGCGCATCGCTAAAGGTGAACGCTCGCGTCTGACGCTGGGCAACGTTCGTATCAAACGAGATTGGGGGTGGGCGCCGGAATACGTGGACGCAATGTGGCGCATACTGCAGCAGCCCACCGGGTCGGACTTCGTGATCGCCACTGGCGAGAGCCACACGCTCGAAGACTTTGCCCAGACGGCTTTCGCCCAGGTCGGGCTCGACTGGCGCGAGCATACGGACCTTTCCGAGGCCCTGATGCGGCCAACGGATCTTGCGGAAGGGCTTGGCGATGCCTCCCGAGCCCGCGAAATCCTCGGCTGGTCTCCGACGTACCGGATGCCGGATGTCGTCAAGGCGATGGTAGAGGCCGAGTGGGCTTTGAGTGAGCACCTGTGAGGGTCGCGTTCGACCACCAGATCTTCTCTATCCAGCGGTACGGAGGCATCTCGCGCTATTTCTTCGAGCTGGCGCGCCGACTACCCGCCCACGGCGTGTCGGAGGTGTCCATCGTGGCTCCGTTACACGTCAACGAATACCTGACGGCCGATTCCGCCCGCAGCTTCACGCGTGGCAGGTACGTGCCTGACTCCTTCAAAGACACCGCGCGTGTTGTCGGCGTCGTGAACAAGTTCGCCGCTCCGATCGCATTGCGGAAGGCAAACCCCGACATCCTGCACGAGACCTATTACGCCACCAAACCTGTTGGCAGGGCGCGCCGGCGCGTCGTGACGGTCTACGACATGATCCACGAGCTGTTCTCCGACGAGTTCCCCGATGCCGCGCAGGCGACCGCCGCCAAGCGAGCGGCCGTCAATCGCGCCGACCACGTGATCTGCATTTCCGAAAACACCCGCGCGGATCTGGTACGCCTCTTCGGCATCGACCCGTCGCGCACGAGCGTTGTCCACCTGGGCTATTCGGTGGACGTGGAGTCGCCCGGCGAGCACGAACACACCGACCGGCCGTCGCTTCTCTACGTGGGAAATCGCTACGGCTACAAGAACTTCACGGCGCTGCTGCAGGCGTTCGCAAGCTCTCCCACACTGCGGGAATTCGACCTCGTCGCGTTCGGCGGAAGGCCTGTCGCGCCCGAAGAGGTCGAAGAGGTCGAAAGACTCGGTGTTTCCGACCGGGTGCGGTTCGAATCCGGGTCCGACCGT
The DNA here is from genome assembly GCF_059812845.1 of Mycobacterium sp. NGS34. NCBI lineage: Bacteria > Bacillati > Actinomycetota > Actinomycetes > Mycobacteriales > Mycobacteriaceae > Mycobacterium > Mycobacterium sp. NGS34. The sequence goes on along the minus strand of NZ_JCALDM010000010.1, from coordinate 6,481 downwards.
GAGCTCGTCGCTCGCTACCGGTCGGCTACCGCGTTCGTCTATCCGTCCAAGTACGAGGGGTTCGGGATTCCTCCGCTCGAAGCCATGAGTTACGGATGCCCGGTCGTGTGCAGCGATTCGGGCCCGATCCCGGAGGTGGTTGGGGACGCCGGCGCGTACTTCGATCCCAACAGCGTCGAGGACTTGCGGGAAAACCTGGAGCGCGTCGTGACAAGTGACGAATTGCAGGCGGATCTGCGGGCGCGCGGCCACGCCCGGCTGGAAGCGTTCTCGTGGGACGACTGCGCGGCGGCGACTGCGGAAATCTATCGCGACGTGCTGTAAGCCGCCTTCGAAACGCGGCTCCCGAGCGACGTTCTAGTCCTTGACGGCCGCCATCAGGCGCTCGTGGTCAGCCATGACTCGAGAAGCGAGGGCGCGCCGCGGCAACCAGTGCAGAACACCTGAAACACGCGGCGACATCAGGAGACGCAAGGCCAGCGGGTTGATTTTGGCTCGTGTCCAGATGTGATATGCCCCCGAGCTGTACAGCCGCATGCCGAAGCGCTGCCCGATCAGCTCGAGCGTGCGCTTCTGATAGAAGCTGATGTGCTGCCCCGTGGCGAAGCAGTAGTACCACCACTCATCAGGTGCGGGAGGCTCCCCAGCAAACAGTTCGGTGGAAAAGATGATCGTATCGGTACCCGAGCTGGTCAGGATCTCATCGACGAAGGCCACCGGGTCCGGTAGGTGCTCCATGACTTCGAAGGCCGTGACCGCGGTGTAAGGCGAGTCCGCTCCCTCGACCATCTCGAAGCCCCTCGCGACCAGGTTGGGGCTGTATTTGTCCGCCCAGTAATAGTCGAAGCCGATGTCCCTCATCAGACGGGTGAAGATGCCGTAGCCCCCGGCGGCGTCGAGGAAGCGACCACGGTGGTCGAACAGGAAAAACAAGACCAGCGAAGTCACTCGCGCAAGGTCGAGGTTGCGCACGAGAATCCCCGTGTCCGCGGAGGCCACGGGGCTGTCATAGGCCTCGTCCAGCCAGTAGGGCTCTTCGGTCTGCAGAGCGCCGCAGCCGGCGCAATAGTAGTAATTGCAATCATGCTTGCCGAGCACCTTGTGATCGAACGCGATCTTGGCAGGGGAATCGCAAATTCGGCACCGCACGTGCATACCCTCCCTCCCGGCCCGACGACGATCGATCGTCTCCATAATCTATCCAACCGGGCGGTCGTTCGTCGCACGTTTGCCCGGACGAATACGCAGCTGTAGCACCAACTAGCGGTGCGTTCGGCCTCTAATATGAAGCGACGGCAGTGCCTGCCCGTGGCGTCGGAGTAGGGTCAGTAGGCCCCACGATCCATGAGATTCGGGGAGGGGTCTGGATCGACAGAGGTGAGAAATTGGTGAAGCGAGCGCTCATAACTGGAATAACGGGACAGGACGGCTCCTACCTCGCCGAACTGTTGCTCAGCAAAGGCTACGAGGTTCACGGGCTGATACGTCGAGCCTCCACGTTCAACACCTCACGGATCGATCACCTCTACGTCGATCCGCACGACCCCGACGCTCGGTTGTTCCTGCACTACGGGGACCTCATCGACGGAACCCGCCTGGTCACGTTGCTCAGCACCATCGAACCCGACGAGGTGTACAACCTCGCGGCGCAGTCGCACGTGCGCGTCAGTTTCGACGAACCCGTGCATACCGGCGACACCACCGGCATGGGATCCATGCGACTGCTCGAAGCCGTCCGGCTTTCCAAGGTGCACTGCCGCTTCTACCAGGCGTCCTCGTCGGAGATGTTCGGCGCGTCGCCGCCACCCCAGAACGAGCTGACGCCGTTCTATCCGCGCTCGCCGTACGGTGCGGCAAAGGTCTACTCGTACTGGGCAACTCGCAATTACCGGGAAGCGTACGGATTGTTCGCCGTCAACGGCATCTTGTTCAACCACGAATCCCCAAGGCGTGGTGAAACATTCGTCACCCGAAAGATCACCCGGGCCGCGGCCCGCATCAAGGCGGGCGTTCAGTCCGAGCTGTTCATGGGCAATTTGGATGCGGTCCGCGACTGGGGGTACGCGCCGGAGTACGTCGAAGGCATGTGGCGGATGCTGCAGGCGCCCGAGCCGGACGACTTCGTTCTCGCGACGGGACGCGGCTACACGGTGCGGGAGTTCGCCCAGGCGGCATTCGAGCATGCCGGCCTGGATTGGGAGAAGCACATCAAGTTCGACGAGCGCTACCTGCGCCCCACCGAGGTGGATGCGCTCATCGGCGATGCGTCGAAGGCGGCCGAAACGCTTGGTTGGACGGCATCGGTTCACACCGGCGACCTGGCCAGGCTCATGGTCGACGCCGACATCGCGGCGCTGGAATGCGAGGGCAAGCCGTGGATCGACAAGCCGACGCTCGCCGGTCGGACATGAGCGCGGACGCACCAATCGGCGAACTCGACCGCGGGATTCCGGTATTTATCGCGGGACACCGCGGGCTGGTCGGGTCCGCCCTGCTGCGACACTTCCAGGCAGCGGGATTCACCAATCTCCTGGTGCGATCCCGCGCCGAAGTCGACCTGACGGATCGCGCCGCGACCTTCGACTTCATCCTCGAATCACGGCCCCAGGTAGTCATCGACGCCGCGGCGAGGGTCGGCGGCATCATGGCGAACAACACCTATCCCGCCGACTTCCTGTCGGAGAACCTCCAGATTCAGGTCAACCTGCTCGACGCTGCCGTGGCCGCGCGCGTGCCGCGGCTGCTGTTCCTCGGATCGTCTTGCATATACCCGAAATACAGCCCGCAACCCATCACCGAGAGCGCGCTGCTGACCGGGCCGCTGGAGCCGACGAACGACGCCTACGCGATCGCCAAGATCGCCGGCATCCTGCAGGTGCAGGCGGTCAGGCGCCAATACGGCCTGCCGTGGATCTCGGCGATGCCCACCAACTTGTATGGACCCAGCGACAATTTCTCGCCATCCGGGTCGCATCTGCTGCCGGCGCTCATCCAAAGGTATGAAGAGGCCAAAGCCGGTGGCGCACCGGAGGTGACGAACTGGGGCACCGGAACCCCCCGGCGTGAGTTGTTGCACGTCGACGACCTCGCGAGCGCGTGTCTGTACCTGCTGGAACACTTCGACGGGCCGACTCAGGTCAACGTGGGTACCGGCGTGGACCACACCATCAGCGAGATCGCCGACATGGTCGCCACGGCGGTGGGTTACACCGGCGAAACCCGCTGGGACCCAACCAAGCCCGACGGAACACCACGGAAGCTGCTCGACGTTTCGGTTTTGCGGGACACGGGATGGCAGCCGGCGATCGCACTGCGCGACGGCATCGAGGCAACGGTCGCGTGGTATCGCGAGAACGCAGCCACGGTAAGGAAATGACTGCGGCACGACAGTTTTCGATCGTTGTCCCGACCTTCAACGTGGCGACGACGCTGCCGGCCTGCCTCGCCAGCATCACTTCCCAGACCTGCGACGACTACGAGCTTGTGCTGGTCGACGGCGGCTCGACGGACGGAACTCCCGACATCGCGAGCGGCTACTCCCCCAGCCTCGACGGGCGTCTGGTAATTCATAGCGGTCCCGATCAGGGCCCCTACGACGCCATGAACCGCGGCGTCGAGTTGGCCTCGGGCGCTTGGCTACTCTTCCTGGGCGCCGACGACACCCTGCACGAGACGGACACCCTGGCGCGGGTGGCCGCGTTCATCGGTGAGCACGAGCACAGTGACCTGGTGTACGGCGACGTGATCCTGCGCTCGAAGTCGTCGCGCTATGCCGGCGCATTCGACCTGGATCGTCTGCTATTCGAGCAGAACATCTGCCATCAGGCGATCTTCTACCGCCGCGAACTATTCGCCGGCATCGGGCCCTATAACCTGCGCTACCCGCTCTGGGCCGACTGGGACTTCAATATCCGCTGCTTCTCCAATCCGGCGCTGGTCACCCGGTACATGGACATCGTCGTCGCGGACTACAACGACCTGTCCGGGCTGAGCAAGCGCGAGGACGACGAGTTCAAGAAGTTGCTGCCGAGGTTCATCGGGGCATCGGCCAAGGAGATGATTCGCCGAAAACTGCCCTCGAGGCGAAAAGTGGTCGGCCGCTGACGTATTCGCGCTACGGCGCGCGACGCCGCGCAAGGCGATTGCGGGCACGCCGGGTCGCCCTTGCGACGAGGAGCTTGAGCGCGGCGGCCGCGTTGGTCAGGAAATAAGGCAGAACCGTTAAGTGGGCTTGCCAGAGCCGTGCGTCCAGCTCGTCTTTGTCCGAGCTCGCCAGAACGGTCGCCGGATGGGTCAGTGGCAGGTCAAGCTCCTCGGCGCCCAGCGAAGAGTAAACGGTCTCCCCCTGCGTGTGGGTCGCCTCGGCGTGGTCCATGCCGATATTTCGCACCAGGTTTCGGGCGGGAGCGGCGCAAAGGCCTGCGTTCGCCCATATGCTGTAGACCCATTGATAGTCCCAGGTGTCGATCTTGCCGTCATAAACGCTCTGGAAGGCGGACTCCCAGCGGTAGCGCTCGCTCTGCGCCGGAAGGTACTGGTCGAAGAGCTTCCTGTCCCTGATCTCGGGCCAGTGCGTCATGTGGGGGTCGTGCTTCGCCCAGGCTCGCCGCCAGGTGGCCCAGCCCCACAGATGCGGATATCTCGAGAAGTAGTAGCTCTCCGCGGTCTCGGCGCGTCCGAGTAGGTGGTTGTTCCCGGAGACCATCATGACCCGCTCGTCGCCCTCGTAGCGATCGAGCAACTCGGCGCAGTAGTCGAAGAACGATGCGGAGGGCATGCAGTCGTCCTCGACGATGATCGCCTTTTCGACGAGTTCGAAGGCCCAGGTTATGCCGGTGTAGACCCGGCGGCCGCAGCCCAGGTTCGTTTCCGAGAAGTTCCTGTGGACTTCGCAGTCCCAGTCGACTCCGTCGATGATTGCGCGCGTCGCCGCGCACTTCTCCGCCTCGCCGGGCCGATCAGCCCTGGGGCCGTCGGCGATCACCAGCAGCTGCCGCGGCTTGGCGGCTCTGATCGTCTCGAAGACCTGCCTCGTGGTGTCCGGCCGGTTGAAGATGATGAAGATGACCGGAAGCGTCGTTGTCACAGCCCCATCCTTGCGGCGACTCCGGGACGCGTCAGCCAAATGCGGATTATTTCCCCGGGAAGGCGCCCGTCCTCGAAACGAGTGCTGACCCTACAGAAGTCGCCGAGGCGCCGTCCCGGACCCCGACCCGATCGGCATCCTGTCAGGAATGTCCCCGGTAGGCTCCGACGCACCATGACAGAGAAATTTGGATCACTCAGGCGGCCGCTGCGAGCGTCGAGAACGATGGTGGCGGACGCAGTGGACAGGGCGAGATTGATCAAGGGGGTGCGCTCCTACTCCCAGGAAGGTGAGGACCGGATTCTCGACCGGCTGTTGGCGTCGGCGCCAAAGGGCTTTTACGTCGACGTCGGCGCCCACCATCCCATACGGTTCTCCAACACCTTTCTGTTTTATCGCCGCGGATGGCGCGGTGTGAACATCGACGCCATGCCCGGCTCGATGCGCCTGTTCGACAAGTACCGCCCCCGCGACACGAACATCGAGGCCGGCATCGGGCTTGAGACGGCCACGATTCCGTTTTATGTGTTCAACGAGCCCGCGCTCAACTCGTTCGATCGAGAGCTGTCGGAGAGCCGCGACGTCGGTCCGTACAGGATCGAAAAGATCATCGATGTTCACGTGTCGCCGCTCGAAGAAGTGCTGCGCGGTCGATTGCCTCGCGAGACTTTACCGTCCTTCTTGACCGTCGACGTCGAAGGCAGGGATCTAGAGGCCCTTAGATCCAACGATTGGTCGACCTTTCGACCGACCTACGTTCTCGCGGAAAGCGTTGGGACGACCATGGAGGAAGTGATGCAGGGGCCCGTTGCGTCATTCATGGCGTCCGTCGGTTACCACCCCATCGCCAAGACCGCCAACACGGTCTTCTATCAGCTCGAGGACTAGCCCAAGCCGGCCTTGAAATGCTCGATGGTCCGCGCGACCCCCTCCTCGAAGGATAGCCGTGGGCGCCAGCCGAGCGCGGATTCGGCGAGGCCGATGTCCGGCTTGCGCCTGCGCGGGTCGTCCGGCCGCGGCGGCAAAAACACTGTGTCCGAAGGGGATCCGGTCATCTCCTTGATGACGCCGGCGACCTCGACGATAGTGAATTCGGCCGGGCTACCCAGGTTGACGGGTCCGGTGAACGAGGGGTCGCTCGTGGCCATCCGCACCAGCCCGTCGACGAGGTCGTCGACGTAGCAGAAGCAACGGGTCTGGGTGCCGTCCCCGAAAATCGTGATCGGTTCGCCCCGCAGCGCCTGGACGATGAAGGTGGAGATGATCCGGCCATCCTCGGGGTCCATCCTGGGACCGTAGGTGTTGAAGACGCGCACGACCTTGATTCGGACGCCGTAGCGGCGCGCGTACTCGAGCATCAGTGTCTCCGCGACCCGCTTGCCCTCCTCGTAGCAG